>CAJOGF010000044.1 GCA_905233995.1 uncultured Bacteroidales bacterium
TTATCCAACCAAAATCCAACCAAATCCAACTTTGGAATTTAGGGATTGATGTGGTTTTTAGCGGGTTAGGAGAGGCGATGTTTGGTTATGCCGGTAATACTTGGAAGATGGAAATATCCTTTTTTACCAAAAACAAGATTTAGTCCGATGATGTCCATGTGCTCGGAATTGTATTGTGAAGAAAAGAAAAAGTTATAATTTTATGACTGTTCAATTAATTTAAAAGAAAAAGTATCTTGTAATTTATTTGTTTTTAAATGATTAAAAAATATTTTAATAAAAAGCAAAAAAAAATACAAAAAAATACAACAAAATAAATTATTTTGTTTTACATTTGCGATGTGAATGTTTTCGAAGCTTTTTTGTATAGTCGAAAGTCATTCTCAAAAGGACGTTTTTTATTGGCGTATTTCTACAATCTGTAAACTTCGCACATTTATAGGTCTCTGTAGAGAAACGGCAACGAGACGTCCACGTAGTACGTATGTACGGGCATCATTGTATATTTTTATATATACGTGATGCCTTTATATAGACGTGGACTTTTGCGTTGCTTATCTCATAGGGACAAGGCAGTGCGAAGGCCTACAGATTGTGGGATAAGTGAATGAAAGAAACTCCCACGTCTTTTTCTTGTTTTATTAATCCGAGTTTGGTGAGGTTCTACGGGCAAAATTTCCTTGACAATGAAAAAAGTATTGTTGTTTTGTATTGCATTGTGTTTGAACTTTGCCGTTAATGCACAACGTAGTGAAGTTACTGTAAGTGCGGGAAACGCTGGTGTAATGATGACTAACGCTACTGCTTGTGTAGAATTTGATTATAATAATACTCAGGTCGGAGAATTTCCTGCTGGAAGCAACAAAAAAGATGCAGAAAAAATCGGGAATTTACAATCTTTGGACACTTATCTGAAATCACGCGGGGACGATTTTGTAAGAGACTGGCCGCAAGACCATTTAACAGCCGAGTCGATGTTCAACTACGAAATGGCAAGATTAGCCAAAAAAGGCGGTTTTAATTTCGATTTATCCAATCCGTATGACCAAAAAGGCAAAGATTATAAGGTGCGAGTTATTGTTGACAAGTTGGATATGGGTAACGGCGCAGGATATTTTATTCACAATCCGTATTCTTTTAAGACGAAAAGCGGCGGTACGATTTTTCAAGGCACGGTTGAGGTCATAAATCTTAAAACGGGTATGGCTGAATGTGTTTTTGATTGTCCTTTCGTTAAAGGAAACCCAAATCCGTCGGAAACAGGCCGTTTGAAATTAATGTATATGAATTTGGGGCAAAACATACTTTCGTTGGTGAAAAAAGGTGTTTCTAATGGCGGAGCAGTTGCAGTGTCACAGTCAAAACCAGAGCAAAAAGAGACTTCGGCACAAAGTACACAACCTCAAAATCCGAATAACAAACCTCAAAATCAGAATGTTACGGCTAATAATGCCTCACTATTTACAGTTAGCCGCATTGTGCCGCAAAACTTTGGTTTAGAGGATAATATGATTATAAAAAATTCTTCTCAGTATATAATAAATAGTGTTATTGTGTATGAAAACGGAAACAAAATCACTGATTGTCAAAATCTCGCACCCGGCGAAGACAGAACGGTTATGAAGTTTTCTGACAATGCGCTTTCGCGTTTCAGAGGTAGCAATTTGCAGTTTCAGATTGAAAGCGGCGAAGCAAAAAATTCGGGTGCGCAGTTTGACGTTCAATATAAGGAAAAACACGACGATTTGATTATTGAGGTGATTTCTTCCGGACGTTATTCGGTAAATAATAAGAGTAAAAACACTTCTTCCGACAAAGATAATAGTGGCGACAAAGGGTTCAGAATGTGTTTTGATTACATGCACGGTTTTTGGGACGACAATATTAATTCTGACCAGTTGGCTTTCCTTTTCGGAGCCAATGTGATACAAGGATTGTATGTAGGTTTAGGTCCTTTGTTTAGTGGGGGATACGGAAACGGAATGGATTTTTCGTACTCTGTTGGCGGTGATTTTAAAGTCCGTTATACTGCTCCGTATTGGAATGTAAGACCGTATGTTGAATATGATTTCAGATATCTTTATAATTTTGACGCAGACGATGGCGGAATCGAAAACGGAATCGGTTTCGGTGTGTGTTTTTCAAAAAAGATTTTCTTAGGATTCCAATATAGTTTTTATAATGCTGAGGTTGCTGAACAGAAAATCAAAAGAGTTTCTTACACTTATTATACAGGGTCAGGACGTAATCGCAAAGCAAATATTGGTTATAAAAACGAATCCTATATTGATACTCATGATGAAATTAAAAACTATTTCGGTATTCGTTTCGGACTAATGTTTTAGACAATTTTCTTTATTCATTAACTAAATAATTAATTCTTATGAAAAAGTTTAAAGTTTTATTAGCAGCCGCTGCTGTTGCGGTTTCATCTTCTGCATTTGCGCAGGATTTAAGTTTTGGTGTAAAAGCAGGATTGAATTTTTCTAAATTTTCAGAAAAAGCGGGTGGTATAAAGTATACAGACGGAGAAAAGTCAAAAGCAGGAATTTGTATTGGCGCGTTTGCTGATTATAATCTGAACGATATGTTCGCACTTGAAGCTGGGTTACAATACGAACAAAAAGGCGGAAAGTTTGTAGAATCTGACTATGATTATTACGGTGATTATTATGAAGAGAAAACTAAAACTACAATTAATTATTTTACTATTCCAGTAAATTTCAGAGTTAATTTACCTATTGGCGACAATAATCTTTATTTTCTTGCTGGTCCTACTTTTGGTATTGGACTTTCTTGTAAAGAAAAAGTTGAGGAAAAAGAAGACGGAGAATCAAACTCTATTGAACACAATCTTATATTCGGAGATACTTACAACTCTGATTACAAAAGAATGAATGTTGGTTTACTTTTCGGAGCAGGTTTTGAAATGTCGAATAATATTGGTGTAAGGCTCACATACGATTTAGGACTATCAAATCTTGAACCCAAAGGAGATAGTAATAATTCTACCAAAACAAACGTTCTTGGTATTGCGGTTACTTACAAATTCTAATTCCTATAACAACTATGATAAAACGCTTTGTATTAGCGTTATCAGCACTCTTTCTTGCGCTAAACCTTTCGGCGCAGGAAACTGCTGTTGAAAATAACGAAGTAGAACCAAGTGTATGGAGTGTTGGGTTCTTTATAGGTCCAAGAATCAACTTTATGAACTTCACTAATTTAAGTAGTGATGTTGACGGTTCAAAAAGTGTGAGAGGCGGTAGTACATTTTGGTTATTTGCGTATAGAGAATTTAAAGACGGAAAATATGGTATTCGTCCTCAAATTTCTTTTTGTAACAGAGGTGCAAAAATCACTGGTATAAATTCTAAATATTGGGAAAATGCCGAATATAGCGTTAAAGCAAAATATATAGATTTGCGTTTGCCGCTAATTATGAATTTTGGTGATAATCTAAAACCTTTGCAACCATACATTTATTTGACACCAATTTTTGGTTCTGCCACAGGTGGTGAAATCTCTTTGGAAGAAAAACTTGACTTTGATGAAGACCCTCAATATATTTCTATGGAGGCTTCAAAATCCAACTTGTCAGCATGGTATCTTGGATTAGGTGCTGGAGTAGGTTTGAAATATAAGTTTCAGGTTTTAGGAGAGAATTGTTATGCTGGTGCGGAACTGATGTTTGATTACGGAATTTCAAACACTTACAGTAAGAAAGAGAAAGACGGCGATATTACGGATGTCGGATATTTAGTCAATTATACTAATTATAAGATTTCCGGCAAACGTAAATTTTCGGGATTGGAAATCGCTTTTACGGCGTGCGTTCCGATAAGCCTTTTCAAGCACAAACGTCAGAAACCCGAACTTCCGCCGATTGTCGAACAGCCTGTAATTGAAGAAGATACTGCGGTTGTCGTGGAAGAAAAGCCGTGTTACGAGTTGGACGAAATCATTACTTTGATTTCTAACGGCGAAAACGTAAAAGGCAAAACGATTTGCGCCATCAACACTATTAATTTTGACTTCGGCAGTGCGAAAATCAAGCCCGAAAGTTACGATTATTTGGACAAGTTGGCAAAAATCTTAAAGCAGACCGGCGCAAACATCAAGGTTAACGGTCATACCGACAACAAAGGTAAAGACACTTACAACTTGAAACTTTCGCAAGACCGTGCAAAATCGGTTGTAGAGTACCTTGTTAAGCAAGGTATTGAAAAAGAGAAACTTACTTCGGAAGGTTTCGGTTTCCACAGACCTTTGACGGATAACGACACGGAAGAACACCGCGCCATGAACCGCAGGGTTGAGTTTGAAATTCTTGAAGAAGAAAACAATAATTAACAAACTTTAAAAAAATATTAGGATTATGAAAAAATTGAATTTTTTAGCGGCATTTTTTCTTGCCGTAGCGATGTTGACGACCACATTTACGTCATGTAACAAAGATGATGATGAGGGCAGTTCAGACCCGAAAGATTTAGTCGGGACTTGGAAACTTGTTTCAGTGGAAGAATGGTGGAAAGATTTGGAGGACGGAGAATCTGACCACGATAAATATACAATCGATTCTGATGACGATGACGAGATGGTTATCTTGACTTTTAATGAAGACGGGACATGTACGTCAAAAGAATATGATGATAAAAAAGGAAAAATAGTAACAGAAACAGTTTCTTATACCGCAAGTAACGGAGTAATAAAATTTAGTTCGGGAGTTGAATACGGTGAATGTAATTTTTCTGTCAGCGGAAGTACCTTAACATTTTCTAAGGAACTAACGGAAGATGACGAATGGATGAAAGCCGTTTGGGTATTTAAAAAGCAATAGACTATGAAAAAAATTCAAACACTAATCTCGGCGGTTGCTTTGTTTTCCTTTTCGCTGTTTTCTTCCTGTCTTGATGACGGGAAAGAGACAATCGTTTTGGAGGACGAAGAAGTTGCAGCGACGGGTATTTACCGTGCCGTTCCGAAAGCAACGGTGGAGAAGTTGCAAAACCACATGCCGATATATGAGGGCGACAATCCGCCGAGTATAGAGGGCTGTTATTTGATAGATCCGATGGTTGTGGTCTATTGTGAAGACCAAGGTAACGGCGGATTTGATCCCGGAGAGGAAGTAATTGAAAAAAAAATACGTTTCTCTAATCAAAACAATGGCAAAGGTACTATTGATTATGAAGGGGAGAGTGGTTCTTCAAGAGAAGTCGGCAAAGGTGCTTTTATCAGCGGCGACGGCAATAATTTTACTGCATATTTTGATACAGACGGTGAACATGACGGCAATAGCGGCATAATAAAGACGACTCGTGCATTGATTATTTCCGGCACAAAAACGTCTTCTGGTATCAAGGACTTAAAATATGCCTTTACGATGGTAAAAAAAGTCGGTGATGTGGACGATGAACTTATGGAAGAAGGCGTTTACCGTGTCTTTAAGGACAAAGACGGTTTGGCTAAAAACAGCACATGGACGTATAGTAAAAAATATGCAGCCGGTCAGCCGTTGCCGTCAATTATGCAGAAAGTAAAATAAAATCTTTTCGTTTTTTCTCTATTTAAGGGGGCAAAAAGAAATTGCTCCCTTTTTTTTCACTCTTTTATTTCCAAAATCTGTTTGCAAACAACCATTTCGACACCTTTATAAATTACTAATAAGCAGTGGAGTGTTGTCTTTTTTCAATTTTTTTATTAACCAAGAGACTATAAAAAGTAACAGTCTCTTGGTTTTTTGTATGCTAAAATTTCACTGCTTTGTTTTCGTATGACAACGTTTTATCTTTGACTGAAAGAAGATAATCTATGTCGTCAAGACCATTGATTAGACAGTGTTTTTTATAGCCGTTGATGTCGAATTTTTCGCTTTTGCCAGTTGAAAGGTTTGTTATCGTTTGATTCGGAAGATCAACTTTAACTTGCATTTTGGGATTCTCTTTTATTGAATCAAAAAGTTCTGACAAAAACTGTTCTGATACAACTACTGGCAATACAAAATTGTTGAGTTCATTGTTTTTGTGAATGTCAGCAAAAAAACTCGACACTACAACTCTGAATCCATATCCAGCAATTGCCCAAGCAGCATGTTCACGACTTGAACCCGAACCGAAATTCTTTCCCGCTACTAAAACCTCTCCTGAATATTTTGGGTCGTTCAACACAAAATTCTTGTTAAGACTGCCATCAGGATTGTATCGCCAATCGCGGAAAAGATTATCACCGAAAAATTTCTCCTCCCTTGTTGTTGCTTTCAAAAAGCGGGCTGGAATTATTTGGTCTGTGTCCACATTCTCTAATGGCAACGGAACACATGTACTCGTTATTATATCAAATTTTTGTTTCATTGCTTTAATAATTTTATAAAAATGTACGAGGATCTGTTATAACGCCTGTAACAGCGGCTGCGGCTGCAGTTAACGGTGATGCCAAAACGGTACGTGCGCCCGGTCCTTGACGACCCTCAAAGTTACGATTAGAGGTCGATACTGACAATTTGCCAGCAGGTATTTTGTCATCATTCATCGCAAGACATGCAGAACAACCCGGCTGACGAATTTCAAAACCTGCTGCTTCTAATTCTTTGTCAAGACCTTCTTTGCGAATTTGCTCATCAACAAGCCATGAACCCGGTACTAACCAAGCCGTTACGTTGTCCGCTTTTTTCTTTCCCGATTTCTTTACCAAGTCTGCAAAGGCACGGAAATCTTCGATTCTACCGTTTGTACATGCGCCTAAGAACACGTAGTCAACTTTGGTTCCAAGAAGTTTCTCTCCCGGATTAAATCCCATGTATTTCAGGCTCTTTAAATAACTTTCTTTGCCGGCTTCGTCTATTGTGTCAATAGCGGGAATGTTTTCTGAAATGCCGATTCCCATGCCCGGATTTGTGCCGTAAGTTACTCTCGGCTCAATGTCTTCTGCATTGAAATTTAGTTCTTTATCAAAAACTGCATCATCGCCAGATTTGAGAGTTTTCCAATATTCAACTGCTTTGTCCCAAGCCTCGCCTTTAGGAGCGTATTCTCTGCCTTTTAAGTATTCAAACGTTTTTTCGTCTGGGGCTATAAAACCTCCGCGTGCTCCCATTTCTATTGAAAGGTTACAAAGCGTCAATCTGCCTTCCATCGAAAGGTCTTTTACTGCTTTGCCCGAATATTCAACAAAATAGCCTGTCGCACCAGAGGTCGAAAGTTGCGACATTAAATAAAGTGCAATATCTTTTGCCGTAACGCCTTTTTGTAGAGTGCCGTTAACATTTATTCTCATGCTTTTGGGTTTCTGCTGAAGGATACATTGCGATGCCATCACCATTTCCACTTCTGAAGTTCCGATACCAAAAGCAACCGCACCAACTGCTCCGTGTGTTGAAGTGTGAGAGTCTCCGCAAACAATCGTCATTCCCGGTAATGAAAGTCCTCTTTCTGGACCTACAACGTGAATGATTCCGTTTTTTTTGTTCATCATTCCGAAATGGTTAAGACCAAATTCTTCGGCGTTTTTCGATAATGCGTCAACTTGTTTTTTTGAAACCGGATCTTCAATCGGTTTGTCTTGATCGTGTGTCGGGGTGTTGTGGTCGGGCATACAGAAAATTTTTTCAGGACGGAAACATTTCAGCCCTCTTTTTCTCATGCCGTCAAACGCTTGCGGCGATGTTACCTCGTGACAATACAAACGGTCGATGTAAAGTTGTGTCGGACCGTCTTCCACGATTGAAACAACGTGCGAATCCCAAATTTTATCAAATAATGTATTCATATTGTTTGTTTAATTTTTGTTAATATCAAATTTGTTAATACAATCAACGTAAGCCTCCACTGTTGCTGCCACAATGTCGGTGTCAGAGCCAAAACCGTCATATCCTTTTCCGTTGTATTCAACTTTGGCATGAACTTTACAAGTGTCATCACTGCCTTTGTTAATGCTTTGGATATTAAGTTCTTGTAAAATCATATCACGCATAATGATTTTTTTGAGGGCTTTAACGGCAGCATCAACAGGCCCATTTCCTGAAGAACATTCTTCAAATTTTTCACCAGCAATATCCAAAACAAGACAAGCAACATGTTTGCAGTTGACACCACAAGTAACGTTTAAGTAATCAATTTTTATTCTTGCATTTTTCTTAACATCAACACCAACCAAAAGCAAAAGGTCTTCATCGTTGATTTCTTTTTTCTTGTCAGCCATTTCAAGAAATTTCTTGTAAATGCTGTCAAGTTGTTCAACGTTGAAATTGTAACCTAATACAGAAAGTCTGTGTTTTAATGCTGCTCTTCCGCTACGAGCGGTAAGTATTATTGAATCGGTTTCAAGACCGATGTCTTTTGGGTCGATGATTTCGTAAGTGCTTTTGTTTTTGAGCACTCCGTCCTGATGTATACCTGACGAATGTGCAAAAGCATTCTTGCCGACAATTGCTTTGTTTGGCTGAACGGGCATATTCATCAGTTTGCTTACCATTCTTGAAGTCGGATAAATAAATTCGGTGTTGATTCCTGTTGTTATTCCGATATTGTGATGACATTTAAGAATCATCGTTATTTCTTCAAGCGAAGTATTTCCTGCTCTTTCTCCGATACCGTTAATTGTAACTTCAACTTGTCTTGCTCCGTTAAGTATGCCTGACATTGTGTTTGCTGTTGCCATTCCAAGGTCGTTGTGGCAATGTGTTGAAATTATAGCGTTTTGAATGCCGTCAACATGTTCGTATAAGTATTTGATTTTCTCGCCGTAGTCTTGCGGCAGACAATATCCATTTGTATCGGGAATGTTCACAACTGTTGCGCCTGCTTTTATTACGGCTTCTACAACGCGAGCGAGGTATTCGTTATCGGTTCTACCTGCGTCTTCTGCATAAAATTCTACGTCTTCAACGTATTTTTTTGCGTATTTGACGGCTTTGATAGCCCTTTCGATAATTTCTTCGCGGTTGGAGTTGAATTTATATTTTATGTGAGAATCAGATGTCCCGATGCCAGTGTGTATACGTTTTAGTTTTGCGTATTTGAGTGCCTCGGCGGCAACGTCAATATCTTTTTCAACGGCGCGAGTAAGGGCGCAAATTCTTGGCAAACTTACCGCTTTTGAAATTTCAACAACCGAATTGAAATCGCCCGGAGAGGAAATTGGAAATCCGGCTTCAATAATATCAACACCAAGTTTTTCAAGTTGTTGTGCAACCTGAATCTTTTCAACAGTGTTGAGTTGACAACCCGGAACTTGTTCTCCGTCCCGTAACGTTGTGTCAAAAATGAAAACTTTGTTGTCCATAGTTTGTATTTAAAAATTAGTAATAATAAAAAACCTTCCCACCCAAAAGAAAATAAGTATTGGGGGGAAGGATTTTTTTTATTTTGAAAAAGAAAATCGTCTTATCGCAAAATTTCTTATTATTTTTTAGCACGTTCCTTCCCGATTTCAGAGTAGCAAATCTGAAATTCTATTTAGTAGTAGGGTGGAGGTGTAAAATGTATGTTTCATAATTTGAAATTTTGTTAACGCTGCAAAAATAACAAAGGTTTTCTAAATAAAAAAATAATTTTTGTGTTAAATATTTGTAAAATCAAATGGCTAAAAAAAATTAATCGTGGAAAATTGATAATTTTGTCGAAAAATTATTTTATGGTAGAAATTCTTGATACAACATTGCGAGACGGTGAGCAGACGGCTGGAGTATCTTTCAACTCCCATGAAAAACTTGCAATTGCTCGTAAATTGTTGGACGATATAAATGTTGACCGTGTTGAGGTTGCCTCGGCGCGTGTTTCTTCGGGCGAATTGGATGCTTTTAAGAAAATTTGCTCTTGGGCAGAAGATGTTGGTCAAATAGACAGGGTTGAAGCCTTAGGATTTGTTGATAACGGCGTTTCAATAGATTGGATTGCCGATGCGGGTGGCAAAGTTATCAACCTTCTTACTAAAGGCTCGCTTAGGCATGTTATGATGCAACTTAAGAAACAGCCTGAAGAACATTTAGAGGATATTAAGCGCAATATTGATTTGGCAAAAAAAAGAGGTTTAAATGTCAATCTTTATCTTGAAGATTGGTCTAACGGTATGATTTCGTCGCCAGATTATGTGTTTTTTATGCTTGATTCTTTGGTTGATTTTCCTGTTGATAGGTTTATGTTGCCAGACACTTTAGGTATTCTTTCTCCTGACAAAACAGAAAATTTTTGCAAACAAATTGTTCAAAAATATCCGAACAAAAAGTTTGATTTTCATGCCCATAACGATTATGACATGGCTGTCGCTAATGTTTATGCGGCTTTAAAAGCAGGTATAACAGGCATTCATACTACTGTCAACGGGTTAGGCGAAAGAGCCGGAAACGCGCCTTTGGCATCTGTGCTTGGCGTTTTGAACGATCAATTGGAGTTGGAAAACAATCTTAACGAACATCGAATTACTGACATTTGCCGTTTTGTGGAAACTTTTTCAGGAATTAGAATTCCTAACAACAAACCGATTGTTGGTGAAAGTGTTTTTACTCAATGCAGTGGTGTTCATGCTGACGGCGACAACAAGGCAAATTTGTATTTCAATCGACTTTTGCCAGAGAGATTTGGACGTGTTAGGACGTATGCCCTTGGCAAAATGTCAGGAAAAGCCAACATCAACAAAAATCTTGAAGAACTTGGCATACATCTTAATCCTGAACAGATAAAACTGATAACCAAGCGAATAATCGAACTTGGAGACAAAAAGGAAAACGTTACAACAGAAGATTTGCCGTTTATTATTTCAGAGGTTTTGCGAGACGGAACATTGATTCAAGAAAAAGTAAAAATAATAAATTATAGTCTTAATCTTTCGCTTGGACTAAAACCTGTTGCAACCCTCAAAATCTCAATCGAAGGTTCTGATTATGAGGCTACTTCTCCCGGTGATGGTCAGTACGATGCTTTTATGAAAGCACTTTGGAAGATTTATGACAAACTTGGAAAAAAACATCCTGTTTTGGTGGATTACAAAGTGTCAATACCGCCCGGAGGAAAAACCGATGCTTTGGTTGAGACTGTAATTACTTGGTCTTTCAACGAACAAACTTTCCATACCAGAGGTCTTGACGCTGACCAAATTGAGGCTGCTATTAAAGCAACAGTAAAAATGTTGAATTTAATTTGATTTTGCCTCAAAAAAATGTTGGTTTTCAGTAAAAAATATTAACTTTGCGGTGAAAAAACTTAAAGAATAATTATGCTTTTATATTCAGATTTTTCGCTTACAGAATTAAATACTTTTAATCTTGAGGCGAAAGCCGAACTTTATGCCGAAATTTCAGACAAAAGCGATATTGAGTCTTTTGTTAGAAAAAGAAAATATCTTGAAATGCCCAGAATAGTTCTTGGCAACGGTAGTAATATTGTGTTTTCTTCTAAAAGTTTTAAAGGCGTGGTCCTAAAAAATTCTATTAAAGGGATTGAAGTTTTGGAAGAAAATGAAGAACAAATTGTTGTTAAAGTAGCCTCTGGTGAAGATTTCGATAGTTTTGTGGAGTATTGTGTGAAGAAAAGATTCAACGGTCTTGAAAATCTTTCGGGTATTCCGGGTAGCATCGGAGGCTCTGTTGTTCAAAATATTGGAGCATACGGTGTCGAAATTAAGGATTACGTTCAAGAGGTTGAATATTACGATTTTACAGATTTCTGCTTCAAAAAAATAAATGCTTCTGACTGTAAATTTGCTTATAGAGATTCTGTTTTCAAAAGTGTTATGAAAGATACATTTATAACAGCAGTAACGTTGAGACTTTATAAAAAGTTTCAGCCGGTTTTGGGATACGGAAATCTTATGGAAAGAATCAGTGGTATCAATGTGTTGACACCAATGATTTTAAGAAAAGTGATTTTAGGAATTCGATTTGAGAAAATTCCTGATTATAAGCAATATGGAAGTGCTGGTAGTTTCTTTAAAAATCCAGAAATTACAAAGTCCGCCTCTGAAAAACTTCTTCAACAATTTCCAATGTTGAAAACATACGAGACTGAAGATGGCAAAAAATTAAAACTTGCTGCTGGTCAGTTGATTGACTTGTGTGGTTTCAAGAATATTGTGGAAGATGACAAAGTTACTGTTGCCAAAACAAATGCCTTGATAATGATAAATTTGGGTGGTGCAACTGGCAAAGACATTGTAAATTTTGCAAAAAAAATTCAAAAAAGCGTTAAAGATAAATTCGGTATAAAATTGGAGCCTGAGGTCGTTATATGTTAAAGAAAATATCGCGAAAGGATTTAGGTCAATATTTGCTGATTTTAGTTGGTTCGTTTATAGTTGCGGTAGCATTTATATTGTTTGTATCGCCTTATAAGTTTGTGCCGGGTGGTGTTTATGGTATTTCGATTATGATTCACCACTTAACCACCAATCGGAGTTTTGTCGCTTTGTATGGATATTCCGATAACACTTTTGGGAATGAAAATCATTGGGGCAGGTTTCGGACTGAAAACGGTTATCGGCTTTACATCTATGTCTTTGAGTACTACATTGTTGGAGTTTACTTGGGGATATAATCCTTTGGTTGAAAACGAACCTTTGTTGTCGGCGGTGTTTGGCGGACTACTTATCGGAATTGGTAGTGGTTTGGTTTTCAAGGCAAAAGCCTCTTCGGGTGGCACTGACGCTATTGCGGCAATGTTGTCAAAATTTACAAGACAACCTCTTGGAAAACTTCAGATTGGTGTTGACGCTGTTGTTGTTTTAACTAGACAAAACGATGAACCTTACAAAGATTATATTAGAGAACCAAGAAGATTGTGAAGATGAAATACAAAGTGACAAAACTCCGATTGGCAACCCTTGAGGAAATAACTCAAAAACACCCCTGGTTAAGTGGTGAATCATAATCGAAATACCATAAACACCACCCGGCACAAACTTATAAGGCGATACAAACAATATAAATGCTACCGCAACTATAAACG
>CAJOGF010000045.1:0-3689 GCA_905233995.1 uncultured Bacteroidales bacterium
AAGCCTTACATTAAAACTTCCTGATTTTTCGTATGTATGTTTAACTTCGTAAGGAGCGGGCAAAATTTCTTGTGTAATACCATCGCCGAAATCCCAATACAAAAAGTCAGGAACCGAACCGAAATAAGAATAATTAAACCATGCCGTCAAAAGGTCAGTTTTATAGTCAAAACTTACGCTCTCAACCGCTATATTGTTGAATTTAAGACTTCTGACTATCCAAGACAAAGGTCGGTTGTGCCAAAAAATATACCCTCCGACACAAAACAAAATGACAATCAGAAATTTGAACGAGTGTTTTTTATTCTTCACATTTATAAAAAGCAAAAGATAATAACAACTGCAAATTTAAAAAATTTTCTTGTTAAAACCAAAAAAAGAGTTTAACTTTGCAGCAAAAATCATTAGTTATGGAATATCTAAAAGTGTTTCTTTTGGTGCTAATTATTTTAGCATTGTGCTTTTTGGGCTTGGGCATCCAAATATTTTTCAGCAAGAAAAAACGTTTTCCACAATACGAAGTAGGCGAAAACGAAGAAATGCAAAAACTCGGCATTTATTGTATGCACCAACAGCAGCAAATGATTGACAATCAAATCATCTACAACAACAAACACGCAAATTGCGAGGGTTGTGCATTAAGAACAGAGAATTGCACATTAAGACAAAAAAAATAGGGATGTCAATTTATTTTTTATTGACACCCCTTTAATATTTTGTGTTAACCAGCCGCTTGATAGAGATTTACTCTTTTGATAAGATTACCGCCAAGTTGTATACCTTCAAGATTAGCCGGAATAAGTTTGTGATGACGCTCAGGTAAAGATTTCTTTAAACCTGCCTCCAAAAATTCGAGCGATACAACGGGATTTACGTTTAAATAACCACCTAAAACTATCATATTGAAAATCTTAGCCATATTTTTCTCGTTAGCAGTTTTGGTAGCCTCCACCGAATAGATATTCAAATCTCTTCTTGTAGGAGGATTAGAAATGCCGCTTGGGTCATAAATTAATATTCCACCGGGCTTAACCATATTTTCAAACTTGTCCAAAGACTGTTGATTAAGAATAATTGCAGTATCAAAACTCGTCAAAATAGGCGAACTGATACGTTCTGAACTCAAAATAACAGTAACATTAGCCGTTCCGCCTCTCATCTCAGGACCGTACGAAGGCATCCAACTTACTTCCAAACCTTGCATCAAGCCAGAATATGCCAAGATTTTTCCCATCGAAAGAACTCCTTGTCCTCCGAAACCAGCGATTATAATTTCCTCGTTTATCATTCTATGACTGGATTTTTTAAAAGTTTAAAATTATCTTTAATGTCGCCGGGGACATAATATTTGAATGTATTTTCTTCCATCCATTTGTTTGCTTGAACCGGCGAAAGTTTCCAACCCGAATTACAGTTGGTACAAAATTCAATAAAACATGTTCCTTGTTTACCTTCGGCTTGATATTCAAACGCCTTTTTTATCGCAGCCTTTGCTTTTCTGACGGCTACAGGCGTATGAACCGATTGTCTTGTTACGTATCTAACAGCAGGAAGTTGAGCAATCAATTCAGTGATTCTCAACGGAAATCCCATAGTTGAAGTATCCCTACCGTAAGGACAAGTAGAAGTTTTTGCCCCTTCAAGGGTTGTAGGAGCCATCTGACCACCTGTCATACCATAGATTCCGTTATTGATAAAAATAATCAGAATATTTTCGCCACGATTACAGCAGTGCATAGTTTCAGCCGTACCGATAGCAGCAAGGTCGCCGTCGCCTTGATAGGTGAACACATACTTATTAGGCTAAACTCGTTTTATACCCGTTGCCAACGCCGGAGCCCTTCCGTGAGCCGCTTCTTGCATATCAATTTCCATAAACTCGTATGCCATCACTGCGCAACCTACTGGCGCGATACCGATAGTTTGTTCATCAATACCGAGTTCCTCCAAAACTTCCAGAAGGATTCGGTGGACAACTCCATGTCCGCACCCCGGACAATATGATAACGGTTTATCGTTAAGAAGTTGTGTTTTTTTGAAAACACAATTCTCTTCTTTTATTATATCTTTGAGTTCCATTGTTTTACATACATTTTCAGAGCCTGATAAATATCCGCAGGAGAAGCAATAACACCACCCATACGTCCATAATGTGCAGTCTCGGCTTTGCCGTTTACAGCAAGTCTTATATCTTCAATCATCTGACCAGCACTCATTTCAACTGACAAAAATCCCTTTGCACCTTTTTCTATAAGGTTTTCAATTTGTTTTGACGGGAAGGGCCATAACGTCTGAGGACGCAACAAGCCGACTTTAAGACCGTCTTTTCTTGCCATTTCAACAGTTTTCATGCTTGTACGTGCGCTTGACCCGTATGCAACAATCACATATTCAGCATCTTCGCAGTTAATAAGTTCGGCTCTGACTTCTTTTTCTTGAATTTCTTGGTATTTTTTCTGAAGTTTTATGTTGAACTCCTCCTGAACCGAAGCCACAAGTCTAAGCGAAGTGATAACCCTCTTTTGAGTTCCCCTTTTTCTACCCGTTGTAGCCCAAGGACACTGCTGAGCAACTTCTTCATCAGTACGTCTTGGAATAGGGTCAAAAAGTTCCACTTTTTCCATCATCTGACCAATAGCACCGTCAGAGAGAATCATTGCAGGATTTCTGTATTTGAAAGCGAGGTCAAAAGCAAGTTTCATAAAATCAGCCATTTCCTGAACCGACGCAGGTGCCAAAGTTATCAATTTGTAATCACCATGACCTCCACCTTTTACCGTCTGAAAATAATCTGCTTGAGAGGGCTGAATCGTTCCTAATCCCGGACCTCCTCTTACAACATTTACCACAACGCAAGGCAATTCTGCACCTGCTATATATGAAATACCTTCCTGCATAAGCGACACGCCGGGACTTGAGGAAGATGTCATTGCCATTTTTCCTGCTCCCGCAGCACCGTATACCATATTAATAGATGCCACTTCACTTTCGGCTTGAAGCACAACCATACCTGTTGAAGCAATCGGATTTGCCTTCATCAGATATTCCATAACCTCCGATTGAGGGGTAATAGGATAACCGTAATAAGCGTCAACACCGGCTCTAATTGCAGCCTCAGCAAGTGCCTCATTACCCTTCATTAGTCTTAACTCGCTCATATTCAGTTATTAACTTTTACTCTATAAACCGTTATGACAGCATCAGGACAAACAGTGGCACAATTAGTGCAACCCGTACAATTATCAGGATTAAACATAAAAGCGGGATTATACCCTTTTAAATTGACTTTTTGGGAAAGTTGCAAAACATCAAAATTACAAGCCTCAACACATAGTCCACAGCCCTTGCATTTATTTTCGTCTACAACAACAGCCCCTTTGACCTTTGCCATTTTTTTGATTTAAATTGCTTGATTTTTTTTTTCAAGATGCAAAAATAATTTTTTTTGAAAGTTTATGCAAATTTTTATTGGTGATTTTAATATTTTTTACGACAATTTTATTTGAGATGATAACATTGCGGGAGGGCAGATATGTATACCCGTTCCAATGAAATTAACACATTATAATTAAATTATTGCAGGTGCAATAATAACTTACCGAGTCTCGGAAAATTATTATTGCAGGTGCAATGATAACTTACCGAGTCTCGGAAAATTATTATTGCAGGTGCAATGATAACTTACCGAG
>CAJOGF010000045.1:3745-16005 GCA_905233995.1 uncultured Bacteroidales bacterium
ACTTACCGAGTCTTGGAAAATTATTATTGCAGGTGCAATGATGACTTACCGAGTCTTGGAAAATTATTATTGCAGGTGCAATGATGACTTACCGAGTCTCGGAAAATTATTATTGCAGGTGCAATAATGAAGTTTCAACAACAAAAATGATTAGATTTTTAATATTTTACGAATTAATTCAACGAATTGGCGTTTTAATACGCATTGTGCCGGGGGGGCACACCCACGGTCAAATAAGTTGACAAACGCCTAATTCGTAAACTTATAAAGCGTATGTACGATACTATTAATACTTTGTACGGATTTTAACGCAAAAATTGTAGTAGTTTTTAAAAAAAAGTATTACTTTTGCAAAATAAAAATTTCATAAGAATATAGTTATGGGTTGGTTTAACAGATCACAACAAGGTATCAATACCGAGACAAAAGACAAAAAAGAAATACCAGAAGGGCTTTGGTACAAATGTCCTCAGTGTAAAGAAATAATTTCTACGGACGATCATAAGAAAAATTTGTGTGTATGTCCAAAATGTAATTATCATGAAAGAATTTCCACGGCAGAATATTTTAGTATTTTGTTTGATTCATCTGAGTATCAGGAACTTTTTGAAAATCTTCATAGTGGCGACCCACTTGGATTTGTTGACAGAAAAAAATATACAGACAGAATTGCTGCAGTGGAGCAGCAAACGGGTCTAAAAGATGCGATTTCGGTTGCAAGTGGCAAAATAGGCGGTCGTGGCGTAACGGTTGATTGTATGAATTTTGAATTTGTGGGCGGTTCTATGGGCTCGGTTGTCGGTGAAAAAATAGCACGTAGTGTTGACTATTGTATCAAAACACATCAACCTCTTGTTATCATCAGCCGTTCTGGTGGCGCAAGAATGATGGAAGGTGCGTTTTCGTTGATGCAAATGGCAAAAACTTCGGCAAAACTTACACAACTTTCAAATGCAAAATTGCCATATATTTCGGTTATGACCAATCCTACAACGGGTGGCGTATCTGCATCGTTTGCTATGTTGGGAGATATTAATATGGCTGAACCTCAAGCACTTATTGGATTCGCAGGTCCTCGTGTCATAAAAGAATTTACAGGAAAAGATTTGCCAGAAGGTTTTCAGTCGTCGGAATTTCTATTGGAACACGGTTTCTTGGACACAATTGTCGAAAGAAAAAATCTAAAAGATACTCTGATTAAATTTTTTAATATGATGATGTAAATTGTACAAAACAAAAAAAAGACTGTCATAAAAAAAGACAGTCTTTTTTTGTTTTTATTCCTCTTTCTTTTTACGAGTTCTTTTTTTAACTGTTATGCCGCCTTCAGAATTTTCTTCTTTTTTGGGTTCAGTTTTTTCTTCTTTTGCGGTTTCTTCTTTTTTAGGTTCTGTTTCTTGATTTTCCTCTTCGCTGTTAGCGTCAATCAAACCTTTTTCCAAAAGAAGGTTGTACCAAGTAAAAGCACGTTTGATGTCAGAGGTGTAGACGCGGTCTTTATCCCAATTTGCAAGAGATTTGGTAAACAAATCTGTTAATTCCTCTGTTGAGGCTTTCTTGGGATTGAAAGGTGTAGGTTTGCCGTCCAAAACTTTGAACATGTTTTGATAAACCTCTGATAATTTTATATCGCCGTCAGTGGTGTAGATAGAAATATCTTCAAGCGCACTGATACGGGAAGTAGCGTATGCCAAACATTTTTTCCCGTCAACAAGCGATTCTATAATGAGACCGTTTTTGGCCTGAGCCACATGCTTGTATAAGCCCGGATATGTGGCAACTGATAAAATTCCTTTTAAATTCATTTTGATTAAAAATCTTGTTTTGTTTAATTTCAGAGTGCAAATGTAACAAAAAATCTTTTGCCTTTAAAAAAAAACTTTCAACTAAAATGTTTTTTATTTTTTTTCTTTGAGTAATGCGCGAATGGGACGAAGAAATGGATTGGACATTTTTTTCAAGGGTTTAAGGTAAAGTTAATTATTTTCAGATTTTTTATTATCTTTGCACCAAAATTTTAAAAAGTAAAATTTAATATTTGACAATGAAAAAAAGTATATTAACTGTCAGGGCTTTTTTGTTTGCTACTGCCATGACTGCTTTTGCCGCTTGTAACAATGGTGGCAACAATGTTACCGTACCTTCTTCTAACGGTTCTTCATCTCTTTCAAACGAGATTGCCTTTGTTTATATTGACAGTCTTGTCAACGGTTATGACCTTTATAACGATGAGGCAACCAAACTTATGGCAAAAACCAATCAATATGAACAAGAATTGCAGTCAAAAGGCAAATCTCTTGAAAGACGTTTTATGGAACTTCAGTCTAATTATGAAAAAAAACTTATTACTCCTACCCGTGCTCAAGAAACTCAGCAGAATCTTCAAGTAGAGCAACAAAAACTTCTTGAACTAAGAGAAAAACAAGCAATGGAACTTTCTGACGATCAGGCTCAAATCTTGGGACGAGTTGGCGATTCTATAAAAAATTATATAAAAGAATACAACAAAGCCAAGGGTTACAAAATGATTATCAGCACCCAAGGAAGTTCAACTCTTTTGTATGCTGACGAAAATATGGACATCACTCAAGAAATTCTTAAAGGATTAAACAATCGTTATAGAAACGGCTCTGCTTCAACACCTCAAGCAGATACAACAAAGAAATAATTATTATATTTGTTTTTTTTTAATGTAGAGATACAAAATTTTGTATCTCTATGTTTTTAATTATGCAAAGTTTTTTTGATAATTATTTTTCCCGCTATCTTTGTTTTCCAAAGCATATAAGTGAGGCGGCTGACAAAAATTTAAAAACAATCGTTGTAATTCCGTGTTACAACGAGCCAGATATTCTTGTGCCGTTGAAATCTTTGTTGAAATGTACTCCAACAAAATTTCCCGTTGAAGTGATAGTTGTTGTAAATTCCAAGGAAAACGAAAAAGAAGACGTTTTGTTACAAAACCAATTGACAATTAGTCAGATAGAAAAGTTTAAAAAAGAAAATTTTAGAAAAGATTTCAAGATTTTTTGTTTAGAAGAAAAAAACTTGCCCAAAAAACACGCAGGAGTTGGTTTTGCTCGCAAAATCGGTATGGACGAGGCAGTTAGACGGTTTCAAAGTATTGAAAATCCTTATGGAGTTATTGTAAATTTTGACGCAGATTGCACTTGTCAGGAAAATTATTTAAGCGAAATTGAAAATTTTTTCTTAAAAAATCCCAAAGCAGAAGGAGTTACAATAAATTTTGAACACAATATTTATGACAAAAATTTCCCAATAGAAAACCGTTTAGCGATTGCAAAATACGAACTTTATATGCGTTATTATGTTGAAAGTTTGCGTTTTGCAGGTTTCCCGTATGCTTTTCATACAGTAGGTTCGGCGTTTGCGGTTAGGGTAGGGGCTTATTGTCAGGAAGGTGGAATGAATCGCCGTCAAGCCGGAGAAGATTTTTATTTTTTACACAAAATTATTCCAAGAGAAAAATTTTATAATCTTGCTTCAACTAAAGTTTTTCCTTCTATTCGTTTTTCTTCAAGAGTGCCTTTTGGAACGGGAATTTCGCTCAAACAAACCTCTCAAAACGATTATTATGCTTATAATTTTGATAGTTTTTTGGTTCTAAAAGCCTTTTTCCTTGAAGGTAAAATTGCTCCTATTTTAAAAGAGTTTCTTGATAAAAACAATTTTTCTTTGGCAGAAAAGTCGATGAAAGAAAATTCAAAGACAAAAAAAACTTATCTAAAACGCTTTTTCGCTTGGTTTGATGCTTTTCGTGTTTTAAAATTTTTAAATTTTTCGCATACCTCTTGTTTTAGTAAAATGCCTGTTGAAAAAGAAGCACTTAAATTGCTAAGAAGTCTTAATTTTGAGTTTCAATACGAGGAAATTGGCACTGAAAAACTTCTGAAAATATTCCGAGATTTTTTTTGTTAAAATTCTTTTTTTTTCAAAAAAAATATTTATCTTGGCGTTTTGAAAAAAAAACGTTAAAGATGAATACGGTTTTATGGATTGTGTCTTCGGTTGTTTTTTCTGTTGTGTTGGCTGTTATAATGATCGTCATTTATGTAAAATATTTTTTCAACAACAAAAAAAATCACAATCAAAACGATACTATTTCTGATACAGACATTGAAGCAGGTTATGAAAGTTATAAACAATGGAAAGAAAAGGCGGTTTTTTTCCGTTCTTCGTTTTTCGGTCTTTTGAACTCAACACCTTCAGCGGTAACGGTTTTTAATCAAGACGGTAAGCGGTTGTTGGTAAACAATGCTTTCAAGAGGATTTTTGCCGTTGACACAGATTTCGCAAGAGGGCTTGCTCATGGTTTGTGGGATACTCCTGCTTTGAGCGATAAGATTAAGGATAAAATCAGAAATGGAGAGGATTTCGATACAATGATTGAAATCAATTTTTCCAATCCGATTATAAAAAATTGGTTTGCTTCAAAAAATACGGGATTGAAATACATGGAATTTTCGTTCCGTAAATTTTTGTTGCCCGGAAAAACAATACCCTATATCTGCCTTATTTGTGTTGACATTACCGAGATTGAAGAAAATCGTCGTCAAAAGCAAAGTCGTATTGAATTAGTTAAAAAAATTCATAAATATGATATTATTAAAATTTGGCGTTTTTACCTTGAGGACGATATTGTGAAATTTTATGGCGAAGGCGGCGTGCTAAGTAGTAGTAGATCAATGGATTATTTTTCTGTTTTTGAACCAAGGGACGTTGTGTTGCTCAAAAATAGTTTTGATAAAATCCGCTCTGGCAAAGTCAACGAAGCGCAACTTGTAATGCGTATTGTTGATATTAGCGTTCAAGGTGGATATTCGTATTGGCATACTGATTTTAGGGGTGTTTACGAAAAAGGAAAACTTGTTAAAATAGAAGGTATTTGTCATAAAATTACTTATAGAACTCTGCTTAAAAATATTAAAATCAAAGAGTTTATCAACAATGATTTCAGTTATGTTACCAAATTTGATTACGATGTAAAAACTGGTGAATTTATAATGCCTTCAAGAAAGCGCAGAATGTTGTTTGATGATTATTTAAAGAATGTTCATCCTAAGGATTTGGAGGCAAACAAGGCTGTCATTTCGGATATTAAACTTGGCAAACAGATTTATACTACAATCTCTTATCGTTTCAAGATTATAAATCAGTGGCATAATATGCAACTTTTCATTACGCCCAAAGAGACCTCTTCTGATGGCGATGTTAAAGTTTATTCTGGTATTATAACCACAAATCCAAAATGGGACAAACTTGTTGGGTCAGTAAAAGAATCCGATAGATTGCTGAAGTCTATTATTAATTCGGCAGCCTGTATGCTGACAGTAAAAGACCCCGATGACGATTTTCGTTATGTTATGGCAAATCGAGATTTTTGTGAAACTCTTGACCTTGAGCAAGATATGGTTAAAAAACGAAATGATTTTGATATTTTCGGCAAATGCGATTTCTCTCAAAAAATCTACGAGATGGACAAAAAAGTTTTGTCAGAGGGTAGAATTTCCTTTGAAATTGACTTTGAATATGAAGAAGTTAAATATTCGCTTTTTGTTAGGAAAACGGTTTATGTTAATAGTCAGAAACATCGTTTTATAATAAGTAGTTCTATTAATTTATCGGAATTAAAGTCGGCTGAAACCAAACTTGCACGGGCGCAATCTGCTCAGAAAATGTCAGAACAACTTAAAACTGTTTTCTTAAACAGCATAGGTCATGAATTTAATACGCCTATTCACCAAATTAAGGGATTTGTTGGGTTGTTGACAAGTCGTTTTAGTCAAGAGGGTTATGGAACAGAGGAATTTATAACAAACATCAATAATGCTTGTAATGATATTTCGCGTACAATAACCAATCTTGTTGACATTGCAAAAACTGAAACGGGAGATATTCGTTTTTCGTTTTCATATTTTGATTTTGGAAAATTTCTCAATCGGTTGTATTTAAATTTTTTGCCAGAAATTATAAGTCCAAACGTAGAACTTATACTTGAAAGTCCGTATCCATATTGT
This sequence comes from uncultured Bacteroidales bacterium, assembly GCA_905233995.1. Lineage (GTDB taxonomy): Bacteria > Bacteroidota > Bacteroidia > Bacteroidales > UBA3824 > UBA3824. The sequence continues at coordinate 9,784 of CAJOGF010000045.1, forward strand.
AATGTTAATGGAGATAAAGAATATTTCAAAAAAATTATTACAATTTTTGTTTCAAATGCAATAAAAAATACAAATCGTGGTTTTGTTAAAATGGGGTACAAGTATCAAAACCGTGGACTTTACATTTATGTAGAAGATTCTGGCTGTGGAATCAGAGAAGAAGATAAGAGCAAGGTTTTTGCTCCTTTTGAGAAAATAAATCCTGTTGAAAGAGGTCTTGGTATCGGACTTGCGTTGTCAAAAAAAATTGTAGAGGCATACGAGGGCAAAATTGGTTTTGAATCTCAAGCGGGTAAAGGTTCGCTGTTTTGGACATGGCTACCTTCTGAAGTTAAAATTTCGGACGACAAACCTATTAGTTACGAATCGGTTGCTGATAATCAAGACGATGCGACATCAAGGCTTCCAAAAATTCTTGTGGTGGAAAATGATACGAATAATTTTTTGTATATCAAAGCCGCAGTTGAGGATATTTGTGTTGCAGATAGGGTATTGGACGGACAAATGGCTGTTTCAAAACTTTCAAAAGAGTATTATGAAGTTATATTGATGGATATAAAACTGCCAGAGTCTCAGGAATTAGAAACAGTAAGAAACTTGCGTCAATCGGGTAATACAACGCCTATAATTGCAATATTAGATGACGATTATTATAATGATATTCACACAATTATAGAGGCTGGTTGTAATGAGTTTCTTGCAAGACCAGTTGATTTAAAAAAACTGAAAGAGATACTTTCAAAATATGCAATAGAATAATTGAAAAATGTTTTTTATTATGAAAATCAAGATATTATTGGTGTTGACAATCTGTCTTACCGTAGTTTTAGGTTGTTCTGACAGTGTTGTGCAACAAAAAGGCAAATCTTTGGACATCACATTTCAAACTCCTGCTCAGATGTGGGAGGAGACTTTGCCACTTGGAAACGGTAGACTTGGAGCAATGCCAGATGGCGGAATCCAAAAGGAGAGACTCGTTTTAAACGAGGAAACAATGTGGTCGGGGTGTGAATGGGACGCTTCTAATCCTGATGCAAAGGAATATATCGACAAAATCCGTGAAAAACTTCTTCAAGGTGATAATCTTGGAGCCGAAGAACTTACGTTGAAACATTTCACTTGTTTAGGCGGCGGAAGTAGTAATCCTCGTTACGGTTCGTATCAGACTTTGGGCGAGTTGGAAATAGATTTTTCACAAACCGTTGGTGATAGTCTTTATTCTGATTATCAACGCTTATTATCGCTTGATAATGCGATTGCTTCTACGTCATTTGTTTTTGATTATAAAAATCAAAAGGCGAGATTCAATAGAGAATATTTCGTGTCTTTGCCTTCAAATGTTATCGTTATAAAGTTGGAAACTGAAAATGCGCCGTTAAAGTTTTCGATGAAATTTTCTCGTAAAGAAAGAGCGGAATATCTTAATACAGATTCAGTTGCTTTTATGAAAGGTATTCTTGATAGTGGCGACCCTGCAATTGAGGGTGTAAAATTTTATGCTAAAGCGCAGGTTATAAGACAATCAGAAAATAAGGCATTCATACTTGTCTCGGCTGCTACCGATTACAAAAAAATCATAGAAAATAAGGTTCACAATGATTTCGCTACAATTCGTCAAAGTGTTGATAAATATATTTCAGAGGCTGTTTTTAAGGGCTATGACTCTTTGAAACAGGCACATATTGCGGAATATAAAAAATATTTTAATAGGCTTGAGTTTTATGTTGACAATCCTTCTGATAGTGCTGCGTTGTATCTTCAGTTTGGACGTTATCTTTTTATAAGTTCTTCATATAATGCTGTTTTGCCGCCTAATCTTCAGGGAATTTGGGCTGATGCAATTCATACGGCATGGAATGGAGATTATCATCTTAATATTAATGTTCAGATGAATCATTGGCTTATGGAGCCGGGCAATTTGTCAGATTTGTCGGAGCCGATTACAAAGTATGTTGAAGGTCTTGTACCCTCAGGAGAAAAAACTGCTGAAACTTTCTATGGAACTATCGGTTGGACAGGTCATGTGCTTGCAAATGCGTGGCATTTCACTGCTCCGAGCGAAGACCCATCATGGGGAGCGACTTTTACTGGCGGCGCATGGCTTGCTCTTCAACTTTGGGAACATTATCTTTTCACAAAAGATGTTGCGTATTTAAAGCGAGTTTATCCTGTTTTGAAAGGTTCTGCGGAGTTTTTACGAGCCAATCTTTTTGAATTTTCTGACGGTTGCCTTGTTACAGGACCGAGTACCTCACCAGAAAATGCTTTTTTGAAAGATGGAAAAAGATGTTGCGTTTGTGCCGGACCTACAATGGATACGCAGATTTGTCAAGAGATTTTTTCGGCGGTTGAGCAGGCTTCTAAGGTCTTGAATATTGACGAAAATTATGCTACGTTGCTTAATAAAACACGTCAAAGACTTGAACCGATGAAGATTGCTTCTGATGGTCGCCTTCAAGAGTGGCTTGAAGATTATCCTGAAATTGAAGTAAATCATCGTCATGTAAGTCATATGTTTGGTCTTTATCCGGGAACTACAATCAACACGCCTGAATTGTTTGAAGCGGCAAGGAAAACGCTTGAAAAACGTGGCGACGAAGGTACAGGTTGGTCAAGAGCATGGAAGATAAATTTTTGGGCTCGTCTTGGTGATGGAAATCATGCTTACAAATTGTTCAAAAATCTTTTAACGCCGGTTAAAACTTTCATTTCCGAGCCTGATGAATGGGGCAATGTTGTTTCTTATACTGGCAGTGGTGCAGGAACGCTTCCAAATATGTTTTGTTCGCATCCACCTTTTCAGATAGACGGAAATTTCGGCGGAAGTGCTGGAATAATGGAAATGCTTTTGCAAAGTCATGAAGTTAAGGCGGACGGGACACGTGTTATAAAAGTTTTGCCAGCAATTCCTGATTGTTGGCAAAGCGGATATTTTAAGGGTTTGAAAGCACGCGGAGGAATAACTGTTGACTGTAAATGGAAAAACGGCAAAATCACTTCGCTTAATGTCAATAATCCTTTTAACGAGAAAATCGAAGTTATAAAGTGCGGTTTAAATCAATAATCGAATAGACTTTTTGCAGTAATCTCCGATTGAACGATGCTTGAATTTTTGCCGTTAAGAACGCCATAAACAGTTATAAATGTGTTTATTATACCGTATTTGGTGCGTGTAGCGGCAATAAATTCTGCTTGACGAAAGCGCAATTTGTCAGCATATTCGGCACTAATAGTATATGGTAAGGTGCTGAATTTGATTTCGCAAAGGTTGATTATTCTATCAGCGCGTTTTATAACGAGGTCTATTTGAGAGTTCTCGTTGCGCCATGTGCTTATTTCTGTGGAAATTCCGGAAATTTTCAGAGCCTCTTTTATTTGATTTAGATGGGTTAGACAAACAGTTTCAAATGTTATTCCTTGCCATGAATTTAAAGCAGGACGGTTTATGTTATGCGACCAAAATGCTTCGTCCATGGTTTTGTTGTTTTCTAAAAAGCGGAAATAAAACAATGTATAAAAGTCGGTAAGACGATAAACGCTGTCTTTGTTAGCACGTCCGAAATGTGTAAAACTTTTTATAAAATCACATAGTTCGAGATTTTTGAGAATTTTAGTCAGAGTTCCACCTTGAATTTTTGTTGTATTAATAATTTCTTTTCGTGTAAGTCCTGATTTTTTGTCGTTTAAGGCTCTTACAACAGCAATATAATTTTCTGAATTCGTAAATAAAGCCGGATAAAGTTCATGGAACTCTTCTTTTAGTCGTCCGTGTTGATTAAAAAATAATAAATCAATGTTTTGAGAAAGGCTTAAAGAACTCTCCAATAAATTTAAATAAAATGGTACACCGCCTGTAACCATGTATGTTTGAATGATTTGGTATCTATCCCATGTAATATTTTTGCTTTTCAGATACTCTTCGGTTTCTTTTAGCGTGAATGGTTTTAAAAAAAGTTGCAGCGTAACTCTGTTGTGTAAACCGCCTTGATTGTTGATTATTTTATCATTCATCCATGAAGTTGCAGAGCCTGACGCAATAAATATAATATCGTTTCTACGAGCAGCAAAAGCGTTCCAAAAATTTTCTAAAGCGTTTATAAATAATGATTTGTGATTGTCAATCCATGGCATTTCGTCAATAAAAATAACTTTTTTGCGATTTTTGCTTTTATTTAAAATTAATTCTAATGCGTCAAAAGCGTCAAACCAATTATTAATTTCTGGATTAATTGGAAATTTGCCGTATTGAAAAAGTGCTTTTTTGAAATTTCTAAGTTGTATTTCTTGAGGGAGATTGTGTCCGCCCACAAAACTAAAAGCATATTTTTGATTAAAAAATTGTTCAATTAAATATGTTTTTCCGATTCTGCGTCTTCCGCAAATCAAAATTAATTCGCTACGGGCAGAATTCATACATTTTTTCAACTCTTCTATCTCAAATTCTCTACCTAAAATTTCGCACATAACACCTTACTTTATTCTCAGCAAAAATACAAATTTATTTTGTCTTTGTAAAATTTATTTTTTCTCCTTTTTTAAGAAATAAAAAAATACTTAACTAACTGATTATTAATACTAATTAAAAATTATTCCTAACCAAATCTCGATTTTTTTTCGACTTTTGGTTAGTGAACCGCTATTTATTTATAACCAAATCTCGATTTTTTTCCGACTTTTGGTTGCTGAAAACACCTCTTTACATTCCCCAGTTTTCTCTATCGAGACTTCTGTATTGAATAGCCTCTGCAATATGTTCGGGCTTGATGTTTTCTTCTTCGGCAAGGTCGGCTATTGTGCGTGAAACTTTTAGTATGCGGTCGTATGCGCGAGCTGAAAGTCCGAGTTTTTCCATTGCGTTTTTCAAAAGAGTCATTCCGCTATCATCAATTTGACAAAATGTTCTTATTTTGCTGCTTGTCATTTGAGCGTTGCAATGTATTTTTGGCGAGTCGGCAAAGCGGTTCTGTTGAATTTCCCTTGCTTTGACAACACGTTTGCGAATTTCTGCGCTTGATTCTGATAATTGTTTGATTGATAAGTCTTTAAAAGGCACAGGAACTACTTCAACATGAATGTCTATTCTGTCAAGAAGTGGACCAGAAATTCTGTTCAGATATTTTTTGACTTGAGAGGCAGAACAGACGCATTGTTTTTCAGGATGATTATAGTATCCGCACGGACATGGATTCATTGAGGCTACAAGCATAAAACTTGCGGGATAGTTCACCGAAAATTTCGCTCTTGAAATGGTTATTTCCCTATCTTCCAACGGTTGACGCAACACCTCTAAAACCTGACGTTTAAATTCGGGTAACTCGTCTAAAAACAAAACGCCGTTGTGAGCAAGCGAAATTTCACCTGGCTGAGGATATGTCCCTCCACCAACTAATGCAACGTCCGAAATTGTGTGGTGCGGACTACGGAACGGTCTTGTTGTCATAAGAGCCGAGTCTTTCGGCAGAGTTCCTGCCACGGAATGTATTTTCGTCGTCTCCAAAGATTCTCTTAACGTAAATGGCGGTAAAATTGACGGAATACGTTTTGAGAGCATAGTTTTTCCCGAACCGGGCGCACCTATCATGATGACATTATGTCCGCCGGCGGCAGCAATTTCCAAAGCGCGTTTTACGTTTTCCTGACCTTTTACGTCAGCAAAGTCCAAATCCACTGCCTCATAATTTTCAAAAAATTCTTTTCTTGTGTCAACAACAACCGGCTCTATATCAGAAGTACCGTTGAAAAAGTCTATAACTTCTTGAATGTCAGACATACCGTAAACGTCCAAATTGTTTACGACGGCCGCCTCTCGTGCGTTTTCTTTCGGAACTATTATCCCTTTGAATTTTTCTTTAACCGCTTGGATAGCAATCGGTAATGCACCTTTTACGGTTTTTACGCTGCCGTCAAGCGAAAGTTCGCCGAGAATTATGTATTCGCTTATATGGTCGGAGTTAATCTGGTTGGAACACGCAAGTATGCCCACGGCAAGCGGCAAATCGTAGAGCGAGCCTTCTTTTCTGATGTCGGCGGGAGCCATGTTGATGACGATTTTTTCGCCGGGCATTCTGTAACCGACAGAGCGCAAAGCGGAATCAATTCTGAGTTGGCTTTCTTTTACGGCGTTGTCGGGCAGTCCCACGATGTCGATTGAAAGTCCCGGCGACATTTCCGTTTCAATGGTTATCGTCGTGGCGTCTATTCCGTGAACTGCGCTTGCGTATG
>CAJOGF010000046.1 GCA_905233995.1 uncultured Bacteroidales bacterium
TAACTTTTCCACAATGGAAAAATGATTTTGCACCTTGCAATAATAACTTTTCCACAATGGAAAAATGACTTTGCACCTTGCAATAATAACTTTTCCACATTAAAAATTTATTCTTGAAAGTCGGTTTTATAAATCTGAATTTCTTGATTTTTATTACCTGGATTTACAAGTTCAATGATGTCATCGGCGTATGACGGCGTAATTGTTTTGGCATGAGCAATTTGTGGAAAAATTTTTCTTAGTCTTGACAGTCTTTCTGGTATGTTTTCGTTGGAATAAAACAAGATGAATTGAGGTATTTCTTCTTTTTTACAATGAAGAAAATAATTTTCGGTAAAGATTTCTTTTTCGTATTGAGAATTTTTTTCGGCGCAGTAATAAATCGAAATGTCAGGATCGGTTTCTTGGGCGTTAAGTGTTAGGATATTGACGTTTTTACCTAAGTAGAACATTGGTAAAGATTTACAAGAGGATTGTGTTGAGTTTTCAACCATTATTGAAGTGATGTCATTTTTGAAATGTGATAAATATACCATACTTTCTACTTGAGGTTTTCTAACAAAAGCGAAACATGAAAGTATCAAGACCGGGGTGTTAACAATGAAAAACGATGTTGTTACCCAATATCTTAGTCTTGGTTTTGAAGCCCAAAATCTTGAATTGCTTGAATATCTGTACCAACCAGCAAGACAGATGATAAAAAATAATGGCATAATTGGTAAAACAAATTGTTCGCCCTTGTAAGGAAGTAAATAACAGATTATGATATAAAATGTTACTGGGAAAAAAAGTATAAATGTTCTTTTCCACGATTTTATATAACCAAACACTGCAAGAAATCCCCATGGAAACGGTATCATCAAGACCAACAGAGAGATATACATATAAAGTGTTTTTGCTCCGTGAGTCGTTAAATCCCCCAACAAAATTGCTGAAAAATATTCTTTCAGAATGTAGAATGGAGACCCTAAAAATATCATGTTAACAATACCTTCGGTTATAAAAACAGAAATTCCCGCTCCTGAAAGTAATAATAAAGAGCGTCGTTTGCTTGTGATTAATCCTATCGCCACCGCAAATCCTAATACAAAAAAAAGCGAGTTAAGACAAAATGCGGTTGAAAGACCTAACAATAATCCAACAAATAAGTCATCACCGTATTTATAATTGCGTTTGTTTGTTTTGGCGAAACGGTAAATACTGGCTAATAAAAAAATTGCTGCAATATTTTCTGGCAATGTTTTAACGCTCAAAAATGGCATAAACCACAGCGAAGATACTACTAATCCTACCGCTAAAGCCGCTCTTCGGTTTGCAAGTCGGTATGCAAGTCGATAACTATAATAAATAACGTATAGCGAAATTAGTGCATGAAAAAGTCTTAAAATCAGCATTTTACCTCTCGAATCAAACATATTGAAAAATTCAAGAGTATAAAAAATACTGGTGTTGACAATCAAATATATAAGGCTGTAGCCATGAGATGAAAAATTTTCGTATTCTATATTGTCGTAAAGTGCTGAAAAGGTAAGTTCGCCATTTACGATATTTTGAGCATTTTCTACATAGACATAATGGTCAAAACCGAAGACAATTCCTTGCGAAAAAACCACAGAAAATATCCTCAATACAAAAGCCAACCAAATGCAAAAAAGCAAAGGTTTTTCTTCAAAACAATACCTTATAAATTGGCGTAATTTTATCATAAAAAAAATATGTCTACACCATTTGCAAATCACACAATCTTTTATATGCTCCGTTTTTGTTTAGCAATTCGTCGTGTTTGCCGCTTTCAACAATTTCGCCATCGTTCAAAACGCAAATCATGTCAGCATTTTTTATTGTTGATAGTCTATGCGCAATCACAATTGAGGTACGGTTTTTCATAAGGTTTGTTAATGCTTCTTGAACAAGTTTTTCGCTTTCGGTGTCAAGAGCGGAGGTTGCCTCGTCAAGAATCATAATCGGTGGATTTTTCAAGACGGCACGTGCTATTGAAAGTCTTTGACGTTGTCCTCCAGAGAGTTTGCCGCCTCTATCGCCGACAATATAATTGAAGTTTCCGTCTTTTTCTTTTATAAACTCCAAAGCGTTTGCAACTTTTGCAGCCTCTTCTATTTCTTTGTCAGAGGCACTATCAACACCAAAAGATATATTGTTTCTAATTGTATCGTTAAACAAAATTGACTCTTGGTTAACGTTGCCCATAAGAGAACGCAAATCTGTTAATTTATAGTCTTTAATGTTGATTCCATCAATTAAGATTTCTCCCTCTTGAATATCCCAAAATCTTGGTAATAGGTCTACTAATGTTGACTTTCCTGAGCCAGATTGCCCAACTAAGGCAACCGTTTGACCCTTTTTGATTTTTAGATTGATATTTTTCAAAACGTATTTTTCGGAGTATTTAAAAGAAACGTTTCTAAATTCAATGCTATCTTTGAAATCGTTGATTCTTTTTGGGTTTTCATTTTCGGGAACGTTCATTTTTTCGTCTAATATTGCGTTTACTCTATCAAGCGAAGCCATACCTTTCTGAATTGTATTGTATGTCCTCGCCAAATCTTTAGCCGGATTGAGTATTTGTGTAAAAACTACTAAATACGCAATAAATTCTGACGGTGAAAACTTATCGCTACCATCGCTAAGGATAAAATGTCCGCCGATTATCAAAACTAATGTAAAGACTGCTATTCCTAAAAATTCGCTCATTGGAGATGCCAAAGTATGTTTTCGCATTACTTTGTTTTGAATTTGATAAACTCTGCCGTTAATATCTTCAAAACGTTTTTTCATTTTTCTTTCGGCTATAAACGCCTTTATAATACGTAGACCTCCGAGAGTTTCTTCCATAACGGTTAGCATTTCGCCGTTAGCCGCTTGACCTACGCTTGAAGAAGATTTCAAACTTTTGCCTATTTTACCAATTAGGATTGCAATCAGAGGCAAAACAAGAATGGCAATTGCTGTCATCTGCCAACTTGTATAAATCATGTAACTTAAGTAAACGATTATTTCAATAGGGTCTTTGAAAAGCATGTCAAGACTTCCTGAAATACTTGCTCTTATTTCTTGTACGTCAGAGGTGAACCGGCTCAAGATGTCGCCTTTTTTGGATTCGGAAAAATATCTTAACGGCAAATCCAAAATCTTGTTGTATATTTTGCGCTGAAACTGCATTACCGAGCCGTTGCTGATTGGTGCCATAAAGAAACTTCCCATGTATGCAAAAAAGTTTCTGAAAAATGCACCAACAAGCACTGCCGCTCCAATAAACAGCAACGCTTGAAATTTGCCGCTTGACTCCGTTATCAAAAAAACTTGATATTTGAAGTGCGCCATAAGCGAATGATAATTCAATTCCCATTTGCCGGGGTCGGTTACAACTTCGCCAGAAGAAAACAGCATATCCAAAAAGGGAATAAACATTGTGAAACTAAAAAGCGAAAACAATGTCCCTAAGCCGTTTAGCAGAATGTTAAGAAATGCGTATTTCTTGAACGGTGCCAAATATTTTATGATTGTTGCAAAACTATTCATTTCTTTGATTTTATTTGTTTCGGTATAATGAAAATTTGTCGGTTAATAAGTCTCCAAATTTTGTTTTTAGGAGTTTGCAAATAAAATCGGCGGTGCGTTCCAATCCCAAAAGTGAAACATCAATGCAGAGATTATAACTTTTGGCTTCACCCCATGTTTTACCGGTGAAATAGTTATAATATTTTGCTCTCATAGAGTCTTCTTTTTCAATAATTTGACGTGCTTTTTCTTTGTCGGATACTCCGGCTCTTTCGCAGACTCTTTTTATTCTGTCGTCCATTGGCGACCAAAAGAAAATGCTTATGCAGTATGGATAATCTCTCAAAACGTAGTCGGAGCAACGTCCCATGATTACGCAATTGTTTTGAGAGGCAACGTTTCTTATGGCTTGCGATTGTATTTTGAAAATATTTTCATCGCTAAGTGCTGTTTCGCTGCCGCTGGTTAGGTGTTGAGGGTCAGAAAAAAAGGTGCTTGAAACTGGTTTTTCGTCTTTTTGCGTTAGAAGTTTTTCGTCGAAACCACTTTGTTTTGCGGCTTCGGTTATGATTTCTCTGTCGTAAAATTTCATATTGAAACGGTTTGCAATTACGCTGCCGAGTATTCTGCCTCCGCTACCGAATTGTCGTCCTATGCTTATTGTTATTTTTGGTGTCATTATTATACGAATTAAGAATTTATTTTCAATTTTTACTTGTTAATTTTCAATTTTCAATTTCCTAAACTGTTTTCTAAGCAAATATACAGCAAGCAAAGTGCTGACAATGTCAGAAAAAGGCATTGAATACCATACTCCATTGAGAAGAAAAAACTTTGGTAAAATTAGGAGTGCTGGTATTAGAAATAGGAGTTGTCTTGTTGTTGACAAAATAGCCGCTGTAACTGCTTTGCCTATGCTTTGAAAAAAGTTTGAAGTTACCATCTGAAACCCAACAATGGGAAATGCTAAAACCATTATTCTCATTGCATTTGCTGAAATGTCAGTCATTTGTTTGTCGTCAGCAAAGATAGAACAAATGGCGTGAGGGAAAATTTCACAAACGATAAATGCTGTTATCATTACGCAAGTTGCCAAAAAGACTGTTTTTTTGAAAACTTCTATAACGCGAGAATATTTTTTTGCGCCAAAATTGTAACCTGCTATTGGTTGCATTCCTTGGTTTAGTCCTAAAACGAGCATTGCAAAAAGCATTAGCATTTTGTTGACAACTCCGTAAGCACCAATGGCATAATCGCCTCCGTATATTTTAAGTTGATTGTTTACTATTATTACAACAAGACAAGCGCAAATATTTAGCATAAAGGGACTTAATCCTACTGAAATAATACCTTTTACGATTTCTTTTTGTAGTTTTAAGAATTTAGAATACAATCTTATGTATTTTTGTTTGTCCAAAAAATGAATTATTAGAATTGTAAGTCCGCTTGCTTGTGCTATTACAGTTGCAAGTGCCGCGCCTTTTATTCCTAATTGAAGCACAAAAATAAAAATCGGACACAAAATTATATTGACGACAACCGAAGACATTGTTATCGCCATTGCTTTTTTTGGAAAACCTGAACTTCTTACGGCGCATAAAAGTCCGAAATATAAATGTGTTATTACATTTCCCAAAAGAATAATTTGCATAAAATCTCTTGCAAACGAAATTGTGTTTTCGCTTGCACCGAAAAGCATCAGTATGTTGTCCATAAACGTAAGTCCGAAAATCATAACAGTAAGACCTATTATTATGTTAAGGACAACTACGTTTCCTAAAACATTGTTTGCTCCGTCTTTATCTTTTTGACCGAGTTTTATTGAAATCAGCGTTCCGCCGCCTGCGCCAACAAGTGAGCCGAATGCACCTGCAAGATTCATAAGTGGAAGTGTAATTCCAAAACCTGCAATTGCCAATGGTTCTACGCCTCTGCCTATAAAAATGCTGTCTACGACATTGTAAATGCTTGAGACCATTTGAGCCGCAATTGATGGAAGGGCGTAACTGATAAGTAGTTTTCCTATGTCTGCCGTCCCCATTTCGTTTGGGGCGTTGCTGTTTGTGGTCATTGTATTTGAATCCTTAATTTTTATAAGGTACAAAGATAAAAAATAAATATGAAATTTATGTATGTTGTATTTCAAGTTTGAATTAAAAATGTGTTTAGTAGGTTGTGAATTGATTGAAAATCATTGTATTAAAAAAAAATAAAAAAAAACTTCAAAAAACTTTTGTTTATTAGGAAACATCGTTATAAATTTGCAGCACACAACAGCACAGAACAATTAATTTTAAAATATTAATAATCAATGTATTTATTAGGTTTTGACATCGGTAGTTCTTCCGTAAAGGTTTCTCTGATAGAATCGGAGTCGGGAAGATGTGAGGCTTCGGCCTACTATCCAAGACAAGAAATGACAATTACCGCAAAAAAAGCGGGTTGGGCTGAGCAAGATCCGCAACTTTGGTGGCAGAATACTAAAATGGCTTTGGCGGAGGTTATAAGAACTTCTTGTGTAAGTGTTGCTGATATTAAAGCAATCGGAATTTCTTATCAAATGCACGGCTTGGTTGCAGTTGATAAAAATCATGAGGTTTTGCGTCCGGCAATTATTTGGTGTGATTCTCGTGCGGCAGGCATAGGTGCCGAGGCTCTTGAAAAAATTGGTAAAGATAAATGTTTGGAACATTTATTGAACTCTCCGGGCAACTTCACCGCTTCAAAACTCAAATGGGTGAAGGACAACGAACCAGATATTTACAATAGAATCTATAAAATAATGCTTCCCGGCGATTATATCGCTATGAAACTTACTGGTGAAATAAAAACTACTGTAAGTGGTCTTTCAGAAGGTATGTTTTGGGATTTCAAAAATAACAGTACAGCACAGTTTTTGCTTGATTATTATGGCTTTTCGCCTGATATTTTACCTGTAATTACTAATACTTTTGGTATTCAAGGCACTCTTAGCGAAGAGGCTGCAAAAGAACTTGGTCTTGTTAAAGGTATCAAAGTAAGTTATCGTGCTGGCGATCAACCTAACAATGCACTTTCTCTTAATGTATTAAATCCGGGTGAAATTGCTGCAACAGGTGGTACTTCGGGTGTTGTTTATGGTGTATCGCAAGAGGTTAAGTATGATCCGCTTTCAAGGGTTAATACTTTTGCACACGTAAATCATACAAACGATATAAAACGTCTTGGTGTTTTACTTTGTATTAATGGTACAGGTATTTTGAACTCTTGGCTTAATAAGCAAGTTGGTGGCGGTACCGTTTCGTATTCTGATATGGATAGAATTGCTGCTGATATACCTGTTGGTTCGCAAGGTTTGTCGATAATGCCTTTTGGAAACGGTGCTGAAAGAGTTTTAGAAAATCAGAATCCGGGTGCTGCGATTATGAATCTTAATTTCAATATTCATAAGTCGGCACATCTTTATCGTGCTGGTCAAGAAGGTATTGCATTCTCTTTCAAGTATGGTATGGATATTATGAAAGAAATCGGTATTGAATCAAAAGTAATCAGGGCAGGAAAGGCTAATATGTTTTATTCTCCTGTTTTCCGTAATACGCTTGCTACTACAACTGGTGCTCAAATAGAACTTTATAATACTGACGGTTCGATTGGTGCTGCAAGAGGTGCTGGCTTTGGTGCAGGTGTTTATTCAACACTTGAAGAGGCATTTGCTAATCTTAAAAAAGTGGAGATTACCGAACCCGACGTTAAAAACGAAAGCCAATACTTAGAGGCTTATAATCGTTGGAAAGAAGATCTTGAAAAGGTAACTAAATAATTTTTTTTTTTTAGAACAATAATTTTAACAATAACCAAATAAAATAATTTAATAAAAATGGCAAAAGAATATTTCGAAGGAATCAGCAAGATTAAATTTGAAGGTAAAGATTCTAAGAATCCTATGGCTTTCCACTATTATGACCCTGAAAAAGTTATCATGGGTAAAAAAATGAAAGATTGGTTGCGTTTTGCAATGGCATGGTGGCACACACTTTGCGCAGAAGGCGGCGATCAATTTGGTGGTGGAACAAAAAAATTCCCTTGGAACAACGGTGCTAACGCAGTTGAAATTGCTAAACAAAAAGCAGATGCAGGTTTTGAAATCATGCAGAAACTTGGTATTGAATACTATTGCTTCCATGATGTTGACCTTGTTTCAGAAGGCAATTCAATTGAAGAATACGAATCTAACCTCAAAGCAATTGTTGATTACTTGGAGCAGAAACAAAAAGAAACTGGTATTAAATTGTTGTGGTCTACTGCTAATGTATTCGGCAACGGTCGTTATATGAACGGTGCTTCTACAAATCCTGATTTTGATGTTGTAGCACGTGCTATTGTTCAGATTAAAAATGCTATTGATGCTGGTATCAGACTTGGTGCTTCAAACTACGTATTCTGGGGTGGTCGTGAAGGTTATATGAGCCTTTTGAACACAGATCAAAAACGTGAAAAAGAGCACATGGCTACAATGCTTACTATGGCTCGTGATTATGCTCGCAAAAAAGGTTTCAAAGGTACATTTTTGATTGAGCCTAAACCTATGGAGCCTTCAAAACATCAATACGATGTTGATACCGAAACTGTTATTGGTTTCTTGAAAGCACATGGTTTGGAGAAAGATTTCAAAGTAAACATTGAGGTTAACCATGCTACTTTGGCAGGTCATACATTTGAACACGAACTTGCAGTTGCTGTTGATAACGGAATGTTAGGTTCTATTGATGCTAATAGAGGCGACTATCAAAATGGTTGGGATACAGACCAATTCCCGATTGATCAATACGAATTAGTTCAGGCTTGGATGGAAATTATCCGTGGCGGTGGCCTTGGCAATGGTGGAACAAACTTTGATGCTAAAACTCGTAGAAATTCAACCGATTTAGACGATATTTTTATTGCACACATTGCTGGTATGGACGCTATGGCTCGTGCTTTGGAATCTGCTGCTAAATTGTTGGAAGAATCACCTTATAAGAAGATGAAAGCAGAGCGTTACGCTTCTTTCGATTCTGGCAAGGGAAAAGAGTTTGAAGAGGGTAAACTTACTCTTGAAGACGTATATGAATACGGCAAAAAGAATGGCGAACCTAAACAAACTTCGGGTAAACAAGAACTTTATGAAGCAATTGTTGCTATGTATGTATAAAAAAATTTAGGTTTTTGGATTGGTATTGTGGCGGTTTGCTTTTGTTTTATGCAGGGCAAACCGCTTTTTTTATTGGTGCTAACTATTTGGCTAATACGATATTTCGAAATTTAAAAAATAAAACATAAAAAAAATTCAAAAAAAAACTCGAAAAAATTTGGCAGATACAAAAATTGTATCTAATTTTGTGCCGTTGAAAAACAAAAGATGTTCTTTTCCAAAGTACTTAATGAAATTTTAAATTGATTGCCGGCGTAGCTCAGTTGGCCAGAGCAGCTGATTTGTAATCAGCGGGTCGGGGGTTCGAATCCCTCCGCCGGCTCCAATAATTTAATATTTATTTTCATTGGGAAGTTGCTCCAGCGGTCAACGAGGGCTGACTGTAAATCAGCTGGCTTTGCCTTCAGTGGTTCGAATCCATTACTTCCCACTTTTCAAATTTTTTGCGGGAGTAGCTCAATTGGTAGAGCGTCAGCCTTCCAAGCTGAAGGTCGCGGGTTCGAGACTCGTCTCCCGCTCTAAAAATTTGTTGCCGAAGTAGCTCAGTGGTAGAGCACTTCCTTGGTAAGGAAGGGGTCATGAGTTCAACTCTCATCTTTGGCTCTATTTTTTTGTGTATGCGCGTGATGTAATTGTTGTGTGCGTACATAGTTGTTTAAAAGAAAAATAATTTATTAATTTATCAAAATACTTTTAGAACATGGCTAAAGAAGCATTCGACAGATCCAAACCGCACGTAAACATCGGTACAATTGGTCACGTTGACCACGGTAAGACTACTTTGACCGCTGCTATCACAACAGTATTGGCAAAGAAAGGACTTTCAGAGGTCAGAAGTTTCGATTCAATCGACAACGCTCCCGAAGAGAAAGAAAGAGGTATAACCATTAATACCGCTCACGTAGAATATCAAACAGCAAATCGTCACTATGCACACGTTGACTGTCCTGGTCACGCCGACTATGTAAAGAACATGGTAACTGGTGCTGCTCAGATGGACGGTGCAATCCTTGTAGTTGCTGCAACTGACGGTCCTATGCCTCAAACTCGCGAGCACATTCTTTTGGCTCGTCAGGTAAACGTTCCGAGAATTGTTGTTTTCATGAACAAATGTGATATGGTTGATGACCCTGAGTTGTTAGACCTCGTAGAAATGGAAGTTCGTGAACTTCTTTCTTCTTACGAATATGATGGCGATAATACTCCTATCATTAGAGGTTCTGCTCTTGGCGCATTGAACGGTGAGGCTAAATGGGAAGAGAAAGTTATGGAACTTATGGCTGCTGTTGACGAATACATTCCTCAGCCTACCCGTGATGTTGATAAGCCTTTCTTGATGCCTATTGAGGACATTTTCTCAATCACTGGTCGTGGTACTGTTGCAACTGGTAGAATTGAAACTGGTATTGTTAACCTCAATGACCCTGTTGAAATCGTTGGTCTTTCTAAAGAAGGTGCTTTGAAATCAACTGTTACTGGTATCGAAATGTTCCGTAAACTTCTTGACAAAGGTGAAGCCGGTGATAACGCAGGTTTGTTGTTAAGAGGTATCGACAAAGATCAAATTAAGAGAGGTATGGTTATCGCTAAACCCGGTTCAATCACTCCTCATACCAAATTTACCGCTGAAATCTACGTATTGAAAAAAGAAGAAGGTGGTCGTCATACTCCGTTCCATAACAAATATCGTCCGCAGTTCTACTTGCGTACTTTGGACGTTACCGGTGAAATTACTCTTCCGGAAGGCGTTGAAATGGTTATGCCGGGTGACCACGTTAACATAACTGTAGAACTTATCTACCCTGTTGCTTTGAACGAAGGTTTGCGTTTTGCAATCCGTGAAGGTGGTAGAACAGTAGGTTCTGGTCAGATTGGTAAAATTGTTGAATAATATTCGTGCTTTAAAAAGGTAGAGACGTAAAAAAATATACGTCTCTACATAATACGGGTGTAGCTCAGTTGGTAGAGCACTGGTCTCCAAAACCAGGTGTCGGGAGTTCGAGTCTCTCCACCCGTGCTAAATTCCTAAAAAGAAATGGCAAAATTAAAAACATACCTGCAAGAAACATACGACGAACTTGTAAATAAGGTTTCTTGGCCTTCTGGTCAAGAACTTATGAATAGTGCAGTAATTGTTATGGTGGCTACTTTCATAATTGCTTTTGTGGTTTTTGTAATGGATATCTCATTGAAAGGAATTATGGAATTTATTTATTCGATTTTTTAATTTAATCTTATCAACCCTTTAAGAGAGGTCTTTTGAAATGGAAGATGCTAACATAAAGAAACCAAAGACTAAAAGATGGTATGTTCTTCGTGCTATTGGTGGTCAAGAAAAGAAAGTTAAGGAATACATTGAGACTCAAATCGCAAACTACAAACTTGAAGATTTTGTAACACAAGTTTTAGTACCCTCCGAGAAAGTATATCAAGTAAGAAACGGAAAAAAATATAGTACAGAAAGA
Organism: uncultured Bacteroidales bacterium; assembly: GCA_905233995.1. GTDB lineage: Bacteria > Bacteroidota > Bacteroidia > Bacteroidales > UBA3824 > UBA3824. Next base: position 11,155 of record CAJOGF010000046.1, read on the forward strand.
AACTTTTTTCCGGGTTATGTTCTTGTTGAATGTCTTTTAACTCAGCAAATAACTGGTATATTAAGAAATATCCCTGGTGGTCTTGGATTTTTGGGCGAATCTCGTAATGGGGGAGACCCTTTGCCGATAAGAGAGTCAGAAGTAAATAGAATACTTGGAAAGGTTGATGAAATAACGCAAGAAGAAGAGGTTATTGAGTCGCCGTATACTTTAGGTGAAAACGTTAAAGTAGTTGACGGTCCTTTCAAAGGCTTTATAGGAATTATCGAAGATATTAACGATGAGAAGAAAAAACTTCAAGTTATGGTTAAGATTTTCGGTAGAAAAACACCACTTGAGCTTGGATTTATTCAAGTGGAAAAAGTAAAAGAATAGATTCAACTTTTGTAAGATTTCTTTAAAGAAAATTTTGCCGGTTTTACCTCTCAAAACATAATGCTTCCGCGGTAAATTTTATCGGTTAAAGAAATTTTGAGGTTGGTTTATAATACAACAAATCAATTTTTTAAGTAAAAAAAATGGCTAAAGAAGTTACAGGATTTGTTAAATTGGAAATCAAAGGCGGTGCTGCAAACCCTGCACCTCCGATTGGTCCTGCACTCGGTTCTAAGGGTGTTAACATAATGGAATTCTGCAAACAATTTAACGCCAAAACCAAAGACAAAGCGGGCAAAGTTGTTCCGGTTGTTATTACGGTTTACAGCGACAAATCGTTTGATTTCGTTTTGAAGACATCTCCTGCCGGCGCTCAACTCAAGGAAGTACTCAAACTCAAATCTGGTTCGGCTGAGCCAAACAGAAAAAAAGTTGGTACTGTTACTTGGGATCAAGTAAAGGCTATCGCTGAGGACAAACTTCCCGATTTGAACTGTTTTTCAGTTGAATCGGCTATGAAAATGGTTGCAGGAACAGCAAAAAGTATGGGTATCGTGGTAAGCGGACCTTCGCCTTTTGATAACTAAATAATAACAAATGCACAGGAGAAAATCGAAGAAGGCAAACAATATAGTCTTTTGGAGGCTTGTGGCTTGGTAAAACAACTCGTTTCTACTAAGTTTGACTCTTCAGTTGACGTTGATGTTCGTCTCGGTGTTGATCCTAAAAAGGCCAATCAGATGGTCAGAGGCGTTGTTACTCTCCCCAATGGTACAGGTAAGGACAAGAAGGTTTTGGTACTTTGCACTCCTGACAAAGAAGAGGAGGCTAAGTCCGCAGGTGCTGATTACGTAGGTCTTGATGAATACGTAAATAAAATCCAAGGCGGTTGGACTGATGTTGATGTTATCATCACAACTCCCGCTTGTATGGGTAAAGTCGGCAAACTCGGACGTATTTTAGGACCGAGAGGTCTTATGCCGAACCCAAAAACCGGTACTGTTACTATGGAAGTAGCACAGGCAGTTAAAGATGTAAAACTCGGAAAAATAGACTTTAAAGTCGATAAATACGGTATCATTCATTCACCCGTAGGAAAGGCTTCGTTTGATGCTCAAAAACTTTATGAAAACGCAAGAGAGTTCTTACGTATGGTGGTAAAACTTAAACCCGCTGCAGCAAAGGGTACTTATATTAAGAGTATCTATGTAAGTGGAACAATGACTCCGGGTGTTGAAGTCGATGTTAAAACTATTGATTAAGGCCGAATAAAAAATTATAAAACGAAATGAAACGTGTAGAAAAAGGTTCTATAATTGACTTATTGTCAGAAAAAATAGATAATTCGCAGAATTTCTATTTGGCCGATATTTCCGACCTCAATGCTGAGGCAACCTACAAATTGCGTAAGGCTTGTTTTGAGAAAAAAGTTACACTTCAGGTTGTAAAAAATTCTCTTCTTAGAAAGGCTTTTGAAAAGTCGGGAAAAAATGTTGACGAACTTCTTCCGCTTTTGAAAAATAATACTTCGGTAATGTTTTCTGAAACGGCAAATGCTCCTGCTCAACTTATCAAAGAGTTTAGAAAAACCTCTGATAAACCGATTTTGAAAGGTGCATTCGTTCAAGAGAGTATTTATATCGGCGATGACCAGTTGGATGCACTTTCGGCAATCAAGTCAAAAGAAGAACTTCTGGGAGATATTATCGGTTTGTTGCAAAGCCCTATCAAGAATGTTATTTCTTGTTTGCAATCGGGTCAAAACAAACTCACAGGTCTCGTAAAGGCTCTTGAAGAAAGAGCAAATTAAAACAATTATCAATTTAGTAAAAAACAATTCTTAAAAGAAAAATAAAATGGCAGATTTGAAAGCATTAGCAGAACAATTAGTTAATTTGACTGTTAAAGAGGTAAACGAATTAGCACAAATATTCAAAGACGAATACGGTATTGAACCCGCTGCAGCAGCAGTTGCAGTAGCCGCTCCAGCAGCAGGTGGTGCAGCCGCAGCAGCAGAAGAAAAAACCGAATTTGACGTAATTCTCAAATCGGCAGGCGCTCAGAAACTTCAGATTGTAAAACTCGTTAAAGAGTTAACTGGTCTCGGACTTAAAGAGGCTAAAGACCTCGTTGACGGTGCTCCAAAAGCAATCAAAGAAAAAGTATCTAAAGAAGATGCTGAGGCTTTGAAGGCTAAATTGACCGAAGCAGGTGCTGAAGTTGAATTGAAGTAAGAAAGTTACTCTGTAAAACAGAGATTTAGGTTTGGTGTTTTTTAAGCAAAAACGCCAGACCTTTTTGTTGTATTCAATACACCTTATATTTATTTTTTATTTAAATTTTTTTAAAAAAGTCAGATGGCTCTGAATAACACAAGAATTAGTTTCGCTTCAACAAAAAATCAGTTGGAGTATCCTGATTTCCTGGAAATCCAATTAAAAAGTTTCCATGACTTTTTCCAATTGGAAACTACTCCCGAAAAGAGGAAACAAGAGGGGTTGTTTAAGGTTTTTAACGAAAACTTCCCTATAACCGATACCCGCAATAATTTTGTTCTTGAATTTATCGATTATTATATTGACCCTTCAAGATATTCGATTCCGGAATGTTTGGATAGGGGCTTGACCTACAGCGTTCCGTTGAAAGCCAAACTCAAACTTTATTGTACCGATCCTGAACATGAGGATTTTGATACGGTTATTCAGGATGTCTATCTTGGTACCGTGCCTTATATGACTCCGTCGGGAACATTTGTTATTAATGGTGCAGAAAGAGTTGTAGTTTCTCAGTTACACCGTTCTCCGGGTGTTTTCTTCGGTTCGAGTATCCATGCCAATGGTCAAAAACTTTACTCAGCAAGAATTATTCCTTTCAAGGGTTCTTGGATTGAGTTTGCAACTGACATTTCTAATGTCATGTATGCTTACATTGACAGAAAAAAGAAATTACCTGTTACGACACTTTTGCGTGCAATCGGTTTTGAATCTGATAAAGATATTTTGCAGATTTTCAACTTGGCTGACGAGGTAAAGGTTAATAAAGCCTCTTTGAAAAAAGTTGTCGGCAGAAAACTTGCCGCCAGAGTTTTAAGAACATGGACAGAAGACTTCGTAGACGAAGATACCGGTGAGGTTGTTTCAATCGAAAGAAATGAAGTAGTCTTGGAGCGTGAAGTTGAAATTCTTCCTGAACATGTTGACTTGATTGTTAACTCAGGTGCGCAGACCATTCTTGTCCACAAGGACACAGAAGATCATATTGACTATTCTATCATTACAAATACTTTGCAGAAAGATCCCTGCAACTCTGAGAAAGAGGCTGTTTATCACATTTACCGTCAACTCAGAAATGCCGAACCGCCAGACGAGGCTACGGCAAGGGATATGATTGATAAACTCTTTTTCTCTGACCGTCGTTATGATTTAGGAGATGTTGGTCGTTATAGAATCAACAAAAAACTTTCTCTTACAATCGATCCAGATATTAAGGTTTTGACAAAACAGGATATTATCGAAATTATAAAATATTTAATTGAACTTATCAATTCAAAAGCGGATGTTGACGATATTGACCACTTGTCGAATCGTCGTGTAAGAACCGTTGGCGAACAACTTTACGATCAGTTTGGTGTTGGCTTGGCGCGTATGGCAAGGACAATTCGCGAGAGAATGAACGTTAGAGATAACGAAGTTTTCACTCCGACCGATTTGATTAATTCAAAAACTTTGGCTTCGGTTATAAACTCGTTCTTTGGTACTAACCAGTTGTCGCAGTTTATGGATCAGACCAATCCGCTTGCTGAAATTACACATAAACGTCGTCTTTCGGCTTTAGGACCGGGAGGGTTGTCAAGAGACCGTGCAGGTTTTGAGGTGCGCGACGTTCACTATACTCACTACGGACGTCTTTGCCCGATTGAAACACCTGAGGGTCCTA
>CAJOGF010000047.1 GCA_905233995.1 uncultured Bacteroidales bacterium
TTATTGATTTAGTCATTGAAAATCAATTGGTTAAAAATTCAACAAAGTTGGAATGATTTGATTGACAACGTGTTATGACACTTGCGAAAGTTTAGTAATATTATTTGCCCAATTACTAATCGAAATATTGATTTTTTCCAACCAATGTACCGAATCTTGTACATCAGTCATATCTGTACAAGTGTCATATAATTGCTTTATATGGTTGTGTGTAAATGCCTTGTTATGTATTAATGCCGATTGTGCAGTTTGCAATATAATTTTTAATTGTGTGATTGTAATCGGTATAATATGCTGACGCCTACCCTCATACTCATATTTTACTGCAATATAAAACGTGTTAATTGTATCTTTATGCAATTTAGGTGCAACAAAAAGACAATAACTCGGTAAGGAAATATTAGAATCTTCAAAAACTCTTAAATGTCGCATTACCGGTTGTCCCTCATTGTACCATTGGTCACGGCTTGTAAGCATTGTTACTTCGCAAATTGCATTGAATGATTCGTAATAGCACTCAATGTCAGGCACATTGCTTGGTGCAGTATAAAGAGGTTCGTTATCGTCTCCGACAGGTGAGTTCGGTTTAATCAACTTGGCATCATCTAATATATTTAAGGCAACATTTGACCATTTTTCAAGTTCAATTGATAATTTTTTGGCGAGTTTAGCAGTATTATGAGAACAAATATCGGTCAGAGATTCAATAGTTTCATTTATTTTACTATAATCCTGATGTACAACTTGCTTAATCTTCAAGTTTTGTAAATAAGTTCTGTACTCACGTTGTTCTTTGATATATTGTTTTAATTGTGGTACATTACGAGGCACTGATTTGTCTGTTAATTGAATATGAAGCGTTGATTCAAGTGTTTTAATTTCTTTTGAAATATCAGTGGCTATTGAAGTGAGTTTGTCTACTGATTCAAACGGAAGTTTGTAAGCACCATACACACCCATATAATTATTCCATTCCTGCAATGTAAATGATTTGGCTACACCGTTGTCGTTTTCCAAAATAGCATTTATTTCAGTCATACGTCGCGGTTCTAAATCAATATAAGTATGATTGTATTTACCTCGAATATATATGTATTTAGTCATACGAAAGTACCGTATCATATTATCTGTGTATTCCTTACAATTTTTGACAGGATTTTTAAAATCTGACAGATATTCATTGATATAATCATCCGTAAAATGCTCCTTATCCAACTCTGATGAAAATGAACTTCTTTTCTTTCGAAATTCAAGCAATTTATTTGCAACGTTATCAATATTGTTGTAATGTTTCAGTGATAGTACAAAAATTCCAAATTCTTGAGATGATATTCCTTTTGCAAAGTCGGCGCGCTCCTCGCAAATATCGTTGACCCTTTTAATTAATCGCAAAGCATTGATAAAGGGTTTGGTATTCCAACATTTAAAACCTTTATCGGATGGATTTGGATATTGAGATTTTAGCAATGCATCCAACATCATCTCTTCAAACGTAATTTCACCGCTAAGTAATTTTCTACCCATATTGGAAATACGTATTACCTTTTCTTCATAATATACAAGTCCAAGTTTTACGAGAGGAGACATAGACTGACGCCCACGCATTGGTGGGTCTTCATATTGCTTTGCATTGAATATGCTCTCTGCCATTGTATATGACATTTTTCTATCCCAAGCCTTTAATGCTTCTATTTGTCTGTCAGATAACTTACTGCAAGTTTGCGTATTCTCAGTATCGTTAAGATACTTATGATGTTGAATTAGTAGAATTTGAAATTTGCTTTGACAAGACTTGTCCCATAATTGACCATCTAACAACGCTGCTGTTTGCAAAAATCCTATAATTCGTTCAGCCTCGCGGATTGTTGTACTCATACTCCATAATTTTTCTTTTCGTGCCGCCATATTTTTAATAATTTGTTATTAACACCTCATCGCTTCCTAACAAACGACCAGAGGTTTGGTAATTTGAGTTAGAATAATTATAATTCAAGTGGTGGCAAGTAAATTGATGGTTTTTATCAAGCCAATCACGTAAAATATAATTAATCTTTCCTTTACTGGATAATACATTAGATAATGCAAATTTAATACCTTGTAGATTTAAACTATCTAAATAGTTGTATAATGATTTTTCAATAATTTCATTCCAACCGCCTTGTTCATTGTAGGTTGCACATGTAATCAAATATGGAGGATCTACATAAACAAAATCATTTTTGTCAGTAATATTAATATTACAAAAATCAAAACTTGAAAATTTACAATCAATTTGTTTTAATCTGTCAATAAAATCATTTAATTTTTTTTGCATTTTAGTATTAAAATCTCGTTTGCCAACAGGTAAATTAAACTCTCCTTTTTTGTTGAATCTAATTTGATTGTTAAAACTATAAACAATTAAGACGTAAAGAATGATATAATATTGATTATTAATAATTTGTAACTGATTAAAATATTTTTTTAGTTTCAAAAAGGCATTTTTATTATATTGTCCAACTCCGTTGCTACTATTGCAGCCATAAAAATCATATCCGTTTTTGCTGACATCCGAAAGATTAAATTTTGAAATAATGTTATTTATATTTTCAAAAATTTCTTTTTTCTCTAATTCTTTAAAGGTTTTAATTATTCCAATGATATATTGATTAATATCGTTTAAAATAACAGATTTACAATTAACATTGATTCCTACATTTGCACCTCCGCAAAACAAGTCGACAAAAGTGTGAATGTTGTTAGGAAAAAGTGGAAGAATTTGAGGCAAAAGTTTAAATTTTCCTCCTATATAATTTAACGGTGATTGTATCATTATTGGTTACATTTGCAAAGAAATAATCTTTCTGTATTATTTTGTATGTCTGATTTCCCAGTTGTAAACGCTTTATAACTTTCTTCAAATACTTTAACAGAACCTTTATCGTTCAAAATTCGCAAAATATCTTCGTCTGCAAGTTTAGCATTTGAGCGATTATTGCCTTTATTTTTCATATTATTGTATGATAGCAAAATATATCTTGCCTTAGTATTGGCTATCAAATCCGAAAAAGCCCTTGTTGCTTTTTGTGTGCAATAATCACTTTTAAGGGTAGAACGGTTCATTTTCCGTGCAACTCCAAATACCTTTGGTTTTTCCCAACGTGCTATATTTTCAAGAACATGATATGCATCGCAATATTGTCTTGAATTATATGGTGGGTCAAGATAAACAATATCTGCTTGAATTTTTTTTATTATCACATTAATATTATCATTAAGACATATATTTTCTGCCTTATTATTATTTGAGGCATTTGGATAGTATAGTTCAATGTGTTTATCAAATTTAACACCTTTGCGATATGCATCATAATGACCACAGGTATTCGCTATTTTATCCATTGCATAGAGTAACGATGTTATTAGCAATGCCCTTTCTCTTTCGTTAATTGTTTTAGTTGCGAATTTTTGTTCAATATCTTCCCTTATAAATCCAATTTTTGAACAATCTTTTCGACTGAAAAAAGTTTCGGCAAAATTTTCTGTCATATAATTGTCTTCAACATATTGAATTTCATTATATTTCACAATTAAGTCTTTAACTTTTTCTAAATCAAATTTTTGTGGACTGAACCATGCTAAATTACAAATATAATTGCTGTATAAAATATCATTTGTGATAACGGTTTTATCTATAAATGCAGAAGAAACTGCTCCTGTACCAGCAAATAAGTCGGCAAAGGTATGTATATCTTTACAATTTTCATCAACAACTTTGGTAATAAATGGCAATAGTTTATATTTATTTCCAAGATAGCGGCGATTGTTGATAGCGGTGAATTTAATATTCATTTTTATGTCTTAAAAATGTTTTCGCAAATATACATCATTTTTCTTACAAGACAAAAAAATTGTCGCACAAAAAATGTCCGACAACTTTTTTTAGACTTAAAAAAAACAATTAAATATTTATTCACCTGCTTTTTCCACCCAGTTTTTAACATCGTCTGCGGACGGATTTGCAAGGTTGAGTTTGCCTTTTTTGTTGAGGGAGCAAAGGTCGTTGAAAAGTTTACCCGGTTTTGCTGAGGCAAGGTTTTCTACTTTCAAGAAACCAAGTTTCTGAATCAAAGCAACCCATTCTTGAGGAATACCTAATTGTGTGTATGCTTCAATGGGGTCGTATTCAAATTTTTTCTCTGGCTTCATTTGTGGGAAGAAAAGCACATCTTGAATCGACTCGCTGTTTGTCATTATCATCGTTAAGCGGTCAATGCCGATACCAATACCTGCTGTCGGAGGCATACCATGGTCGATTGCCGTTAAGAAATCTTCGTCTAAAACCATAGCCTCTTCGTCACCACGTTTCGCTAAAAGTAACTGATCTTCAAATCTTTGACGCTGATCTATCGGGTCGTTTAGTTCTGAATAAGCATTGCAAAGTTCTTTACCATTGCAGATTGCTTCAAAACGTTCTACTAAGCCTTCTTTAGAGCGGTGTTTCTTTGTCAGCGGCGACATTTCAACCGGATAGTCGGTAATGAAAGTCGGCTGAATGATTTTTGCCTCGCATGTCTCGCCGAAAATCTCATCAATAAGTTTGCCTTTCCCCATTGACGAGTCAACCTCAACGCCAAATTTTTTAGCCGTTTCTGCTAATTGTGTCTCGTCCATTTGAGAAATATCAACACCAGTGAAATGCTCAATTGCTTCAAACATTGTAAAACGTTTCCAAGGACGTTTGAAATCAATAATATTTTCTCCAACTTTTACTTTAGTATCGCCATTCAAGGCAATTGCGACTTTTTCCACCATTTCTTCAACGGTGTCCATCATCCAAAAATAATCCTTGTAAGCAACGTAAAGTTCTATTTGAGTAAATTCAGGATTGTGAAATCTGTCCATCCCCTCGTTACGAAAATCTTTTGAAAATTCGTAAACACCATCAAAACCGCCAACGATAAGTTTTTTCAAATAAAGTTCGTCAGCAATTCTTAAATAAAGTGTCTGGTCAAGAGCATTGTGATGAGTCTTGAAAGGTCTTGCCGAAGCACCACCGTAAATAGGCTGAAGAATAGGCGTTTCAACCTCCAAACAACCAATATTGTCAAGATATTGACGCATTGTGTTCATAAGTTTTGTACGTTTTACAAACACTTCTTTCACTTGTGGATTTACAATCAAATCAACATAACGTTTTCTGTAACGTTGTTCAGGGTCGGTGAAAGCGTCAAAAATTTTACCGTCTTTTTCTTTTACTATAGGAAGTGGTTTCAATGATTTACAAAGAACTGTCAATTCTTCAACCCTTATTGAAAGTTCGCCCATTTTTGTCCTGAAAACTTGACCTTTCACGCCGATAATATCGCCGATGTCAAGCAATTTCTTGAAAACATCGTTGTACATCGTTTTATCGTCAGAAGGGCAAAGTACATCACGGTTGAAATAAAGTTGTATTCTTCCTTTAGAGTCTTGAAGTTCGGCAAAAGATGCGCTACCCATTATTCTACGGCTCATAAGTCTGCCGGCTAAACATGCAATAAAGTCTTGCGCATGTTCTTCGTTTTGTAAGTATGAATATTTTTCTTTGATTTCCAAAGTGCTGATGTTGACATCATATTTTGCTGCCGGATAGGGATCTATGCCCAAAGCACGCAGTTTTTCCAAAGATTGTCTTCGGATAATTTCTTGCTCGGATAATTCAATATTGTTCATAATAAATTATAAATCATTAAAAACCTTTCAAAAAGGATTAATTGTAAAAATTTGGAGCAAAAGTAATTTTTTTTTTTGTAAACCGCAAATTTTTATTAACTTTGAGCGGATTATTTTTTGATTAAGTATATGGGAAAAGTAATTATAGTATCAGCACCTTCGGGTTCAGGAAAGTCAACGCTTATTGCTTCACTTATTTCTCGAAGTGATTTCAATTTAAAGTTTTCTGTCTCTGCCACAACGCGTTCTCCAAGAGGCGAGGAACAAAACGGAAAAGATTATTATTTTTTGAGTGTTCAGGAGTTTGAAAAGAAAATTTCTGAAAATCAGTTTGTGGAATACGAGCAAGTGTATCCGGGGCGTTATTATGGTACACTAAAAAGTGAAATAGAGAGAATTTTCTCTTTAGGGGGAAATGTCATTTTTGATGTTGACGTTATAGGTGGAATTAATTTGAAGAAGATTTTTGCAGAGTCGGCATTGTCTATTTTTATACAGCCGCCTTCGATAGAGGAGTTGCGCAGAAGACTAATTGGCAGAGCAACCGATTCTATGGAAGAGATCGAAAAAAGAATTTCAAAAGCCGGTCAAGAAATGCAAAGTGCAGAAAAATTTGATAAAATAATTGTAAATGACGATTTAGAAACGGCAAAAAAAGAGATTTGCGATTCTGTGGCAAATTTTATAACCTTTCATTTTTAGTGCTAAAAAAAGTTTTTAAGAAAAATGACAAACCAAATACTGATTATTGACAAAGATAACGAGTTTGCAACTCAAGTTGCCTTGGTTTTGAAAGATTTGAATTTGAGTACTCTCGTTTATAATAATGCAGATAATGTTGAGCAAATTTTGGCTGTAGATGTTTTTAGGGCGATATTGATTAATTTGTCTACGGTTAACGATATTGACAAAATATCAAATATAAAAAGTCTTGTAAAGTTTTCTTCAATGGTTGTGGTTATGGGAGAGGACTTTCAAGGCGAATTAATACAACAAGCCTTAGAGTCTGGTGCTGACGATTGTGTCAGACTACCTATTAGTAAAACAATGCTTTGTATTAGGCTTAAAACTTTGCTTAGGTATTCGGCTTTGAAAGTAGAAAGTAATTTGAAACATTTGGACGATACTTTCAATATGCTTTATACTCCGGCTGTCATAGCCGATGCTTTTGGTAGGATTTTGGCTGTCAACTATGCTGCTCTTAAAATTTTTTCAAAAACAAAAGAAACTGTTATTGGTGAACTTTTTGGCGGTTTTATTAATTGTAATAAAAGAGTTCTTAACAAAGCCTTTCGTCATGACGGCTGTCAAGGTTGCGCTTTAAGTTCATTTGGTCAGGCTGCTATTAACAATGATACAATTTCGAGTGATAAGACTTTTAAATATACTTCTTTAACTTCTGACGGTAAGGAAGAAGAAAAGGTTTTGCTTGTTACGTATTCGCCCGTTTTTTATGATGGTCGAAAATGCGTATTTATTAATTTTGTAGATATAACTCCCGACAAAAATATCGAATACGACAAGCAACGATTCAAAACAATTGAAAACGAATATTTTAAACTTCTTGACAATATTCTTTCAGGCTTTTTGAAATTGGAAGAAAATAACGATGGCGAATTGATTATAAAGGCGGTTAATGCTCGTCTTTGTGAAATTTTTTCAACCTCAGAGGAGAAACTTCTTGGAACGAGTTTTTCGGAGCGTCTATATCGTTATAATCCCAAACTTCAAGATGCAATAAAAAGCGTTTTACAAACAGGAAAGCAACGTAGAATAGAATTTCAATCCGAAATTTATAATAAAAAGTGGCTGAAAGTTAATGCTTTCATGTTTAATCCCAAAACTATTGTCCTAATAATTGGTGATAATACAACTTCAAGACTTACAAACGAGAGGTTGAGGGATATGATGAAGAAACTTGACGAAAGAAATTTTCAGTTTGAACTTTTTATGCAAGGCAGCAACGACGGTGCTTGGAGTTACGATTATATTAACAAAACGCTTTTCCTTTCTTCGCAATTTAAGCGTCAACTTGGATACGAAAGTAGTGAACTTGTTTTAACGCGCCCAACGCAATTGTTTGATTTAATTGATGAAAATTTCAGACAAGGTTTTGTAGAAAAAATTCGTGAAGTAAATTTGGGAAAACTTTTCAAAATCGAATGTGAAATTAAATTGATTTTGAAAGGTGGCAATTCAAAATGGTTTTTGATAAGAGCGACTGTAAAAAGTGAAGTCATAACAGGAATGCCCGAATTGATTGGTGGTGTTATCACCGATATTTCGCTTAGAAAACAAACCGAAATAGAATTGGAGGATAGCAACGAAAAACTTCAGAGTGCGGTTGAAACCAAAAATAAATTTATTTCGATTATTTCGCACGATTTACGAAATCAGTTTAATGCTATCAATGGTCTTTCGGATATTCTGTCGAAAAGACTTCAAAACTTGGACGATAAACGAAATGCTCAAATGGCTTTGGTGATTAGTCAATCAAGTCAAAGTGCATACAAACTTCTTAATAATCTTTTGGTATGGGCAAGAAGTCAAATGAACAAAATTGATTTTGAACCTCAAGAAATGATTGTGTCGGAGGTTACAGAAGAGGCGTTGGACGAGGTAAAAATTCAGGCGCAGAAAAAGCATGTCGCGCTTTTGAATCTTACGGGAAAAAACGATAAAATTTTTGCTGACAAACAAATGTATATGACAATTGTCAGGAATTTGGTAACTAATGCCATAAAATTTACAAAAGAAAACGGCACGGTGTCGGTACATTCTATCGAAAACGATTCTTTTACCGAAATCACAGTTGCCGATACTGGCGTTGGAATGAGTAAACAGCAGGCTTACAATCTTTTAAATGCTTGGAAAACAACTTCAACCGACGGCACTTCGGGTGAAAAAGGCTCTGGTCTTGGACTTATGCTTTGTAAAGAGTTTGTTCAAAAGCACAATGGAAAGATAGATTTGGAGACATCTTTGGGCAGTGGAACAAAGTTTATTATCTCGTTCCCTAAAAGAACAGTATAATGAAAAAAGTTGTATTTCAACAATTTATTGAAATTATTGTTAAAAATAAACATAAAATAAAATGATTTGTGATTTTTTTCGTTAAATTTGCAGACTGCAAAATGTAGTATTTTTTTGGAAAAAAACGAAAAAATCTTTAGGCAAAATGAAAAGGACATATATTATAACAATCTTGCTTTTAGTAATTTCAACATTAGTTGGATGTTCTGGCTCTGAGCAAGACAAGCGTAAGAAACCGAAATACAATACAGAGATTCCGTCTTCGTCGGATTCTGTGGAAGTGAAAAATGTTGTATACACAAAATATGGCATTCCGTTGCCTGTGGAATTGTTTACGTATATGGTTAAAGAGAATATTCCGTACAATTCTGATTTGCTTTTGCAAGTAAAATTGAGGGAAAAATATTCCAAAGAGACAAAGCAGGCTATGATTTTGGGCGTTTATTCTGCTGATATGGCATATTGTTCAAGTTATGGTCGTCAGCAGGAGTTGTTGTCGTATTTTAGTAATGCGTCCAAGATGGCAGATAGACTTGATATTTCGGAAGGTTTTTCTTTTGAATCCATTGAAAGAATAAGTAGCAATGTTGAAAGAGCCGATTCTTTAAAATCGATAGCGGAAGAGGCTTATTGGAAGGTTTGCAACTATCTTGACGAGAACGACAAAAACAATATTCTGCCTTTTGTTATTTATGGTAGTTGGGTTGAAAGTCTTTATCTGACTATTGCCTCTAATGATTTAAAGTCAACAAAAGATATTATTGCTGGTCAAAAGCAAGGTCTTTTGAATCTTATTCGCTATTTTCTTGATGTTACGGTGGAGTCTTCTGCTTTTTATTATAGCGGTGACATCAAAAAAATTGTTATGCGTCTTGATAGCATTAAAAACGTTTTTGAAAAAATTAAACCCGAAGATGTGGATTCAAAACTTTACAATGAAATAAGCGTTAAAATAACTGCTATGCGTCAAGAATTAATTGATACTAAAACAGATTTGTAAGAAAAGATATATGAAAATTGCAATAGATTTTGACGGAACAATAGTTGAAGATAATTATCCGTCAATAGGAAAACCGAAAATGTTTGTTTTTGAGACACTAAGAGAACTTCAAAAGAAACACGAACTTATTCTTTGGACTTGCAGACAAGGTCGTTATTTACAAGAAGCAGTGGATTTTTGTGAGAAAAACAATGTCCATTTTTATGCTGTCAACAAAAATTTTCCTGAAGAGGAATACGAAGAGGGAAATTTTATGCGCAAAATAGACGCTGATATGTTTATTGATGACAGAAATTTTGGTGGATTTGTTAGTTGGAGTGAGATTTATCAATCAATCAACGGCGAAAAACCAAAAGGAGAAAAAAAGAAAAAATGGTTTTGGCAAAAATAGATAATGTTTGTTGAATTTTTTTTTGACGTTGTAGTTCAAAGTATTCTTGTTACATTTTTTGTCCTGTGCATGATTACACTTCTTGAGTACGTAAATGTTGTAACTCAAGGATATGTAAATGGGTTTATGAAAAAACACCTTTCTTGGCAGGTTTTTTTGTCGTCTGTTTTGGGTATTCTGCCGGGCTGTTTAGGCTCGTATGCAGCCGTTACGATGTACACTCATGACATAATAGGTTTTGGCGCATTGATGTCCAATTTGATAGCAACAACTGGCGATGAGGCTTTCTTAATGTTTTCACTTATGCCGGACAAGGCTTTGATTATTTTTCTTGTTCTTTTTGGTTTGTCTGTTGTAATTGGCTGTATTATCAATATTTTTTCAAACAAAAAAGTTGTAAAAATACGCAACTTAACGCATTTTCAACTTCACAAAACTCACGATACTGAAAATCAAAAAATCAAGGGTAGAATCGCTGATAATATTAAAAACATAAGCCCAAGACGTTTAAGTTTGATAATTTCGCTTTTGGTTTTTATTGTTTTGATTTTAACCGGTTTCTTAAACGAGCATCACGATGAAGGGGAAATGTCAGCAGAGGATAATATTATCAAAATCACTTTTACTGTACTTTCTCTTTTTTCTCTTTTTGTGATTCTGAAAGTTTCTGAACATTTTTTGGAGGAGCATATTTGGCATCATGTTATTGGCAAACATTTCAAAAAAGTTTTTTTGTGGACACTTGCGGCATTGACAGTGATTTTCCTTTTGGAAAATATTTTTGATTTTGCCTCATTAATAAAGAATTACGATTCTAAGAATGTTGAATTTGTAATGCTTTTGATTGCCATTGCAATTGGGCTTATTCCTGAATCAGGACCGCATATTGTGTTTATTTCTCTTTATTTGTCGGGTTCGATACCTTTTGCTGTACTTTTAGCAAATAGTATTGTTCAGGACGGACATGGTACAATTCCGCTTTTTGCCGAAAACAAAAGGGATTTCTTTGTGGTTAAAGGTCTTAAAACTATTATCGCCGTTTTGATTGGCCTTGCTTTACTCAAAATGTAAAGAAAAAACAAGTGCATTTGACGATAATTTGTTGATATAATTGGAAAATGACGATTCACTTTTGTCGTGTGTGTTGAGGATTCCTAACGAATATTTCAATTCTATTGATAGTTTAAAGTATTGAAGATAAAAGTCAAAACCGCCGCCCCATTCTACGCAAGGGTCGTGTTTTGAAAGTCTAATTATATTGTCTTCTTCTTTTTTTGATTTTCCGGCAGCAAGGTCGTATTTGTAACAACCGCCTGCAATAAGATAAGGTGCAAAATTTCCCCAACGCTCGGCTTTGTATTTAAAATGAACTGGAAATTCAAGCAAAGTACTTGTGATTGAAACAGTTTTGTTCAGCATATTTTTTTTGTCAGGCTCTCTGTAATAAAAAACCAAATCTCTCTGATTGAATGACAAATCAAAAAGCATTCTGAAATCGAAAAAACGTCCTAAATGTAAATTGGAAATCGGTCCGATATGAAAGCCTGTATGTTTTTCAACTTCAATTCCGTAAATATCTTCTTTGTCGAAAAAACCGTCCATTTTGTCAACTTTAAAGCCCATATTGTTGCCTCCAAGCGAAAAACCAAAATGCCACAAACGGTTGTCGTAGTTTGGAAGATTTTTTATTGTATTGCTCCGTTGTGCAAATGTTGTTGGCACAAAACACATTAACAATATAATGGCTAAAAGAAGTTTCTTTTTCATTTTTTTTCTAATTGACTTAAAACTTGGTATTATCTTTATAAACTTTAGTTTTGTGTTTTTTATTTTGCCATAATAAAAAAAAATTAACGAATTAGGAGTTTGTCAACTTATTTGACCAGGGGGTTAACACCCCCGGCTATAATGTGTCGCCCCGTTGGGGCTTACGCGGTGCGTTTGGGTTTC
>CAJOGF010000048.1 GCA_905233995.1 uncultured Bacteroidales bacterium
AAAAAAAGAGCAACGAAGAATTTGAAAAAATCAACAAAATCATTTCTGATAATCAAGCATATAAGCAATCTCAAAAAAATACGGCAGAATTATCCTCGTTGAAAGGATTGATTTGGTTTGCAATTATTTTGCTGATACTTATTCTTGGTGTTGCGGGTTTTGCTGCTTTTAAACTTATGCACTAAAAATAATACGAATATAATAAAAAAATGAAAAAACTTTTATCAATTTTTTTGGTTGCATTGTCGGTTTTGACAATGTTTTTGACTTCTTGTGGACAAAAGAAAGAGAAAATTCTTGTTCTTTATTATTCTCAGTCTAACACTACTAAAACTCTTGCTTTAGAGTTTCAAAATCAGTTAGGTGCAGATATTCAGGAGATTACCTG
Organism: uncultured Bacteroidales bacterium; assembly: GCA_905233995.1. GTDB lineage: Bacteria > Bacteroidota > Bacteroidia > Bacteroidales > UBA3824 > UBA3824. Next base: position 389 of record CAJOGF010000048.1, read on the forward strand.
TGTTAATGGTTATGATGGCGACTTTAAGCAAACAATAGACCGTTGGCAAAAAGAACTTAGCGAAAATATATTTCCTGAAATAAAACCTATTGAAAAAAACTTGAAAGATTACGATGTTATTTTCTTAGGTTATCCAATTTGGGGCGGTACTTATGCTTTGCCAATGGCTTCTTTTTTGAAAAATGCAGACTTTAGCGGCAAAAAAATTGTTCCTTTTTGTACTTTTGGCAGCGGCGGACTCAATACAAGTTCGGCAGATTTGAAGAAAAATATCAAAAACGCAACAATTCTTGACGGTTATGGTTTGCGTCAAGCAAGGCTTTCAAATGCCAAAGAAGAGGTTGAGAAATTTTTAATCAAATCGGGTTTCAAACAAGGTGAAGTTGAAAAATTTGATGAGTTTTCAGAACAAAAAGACGTTTCAGAGGCTGAAAAAGATATTTTCAATCAGGCTTGCGGCGACTATCAAATGCCGCTTGGTAGACCTGTTTCGGTTGGTTCAAGAAATATTTCGGGCGGAAAACAATATCTTTTTACCGTTGAAGGTGAAAACGGTTCAAAAGGTCAGATTTATGTCCTTGTAAAGGATGGTCAAAAGCCTGAATTTACAGAGGTTGTAAGATAATTTTTCTTTTTTTTAACAATACGGAATATTATTTTCCGTATTGTTTTTTTAATGATTCTAATTGTTTTAGAAAATCGTTGTCAAAATTTTTAATTCTTTGATTTTCAAGGCTATCTTTTTTGTTGTAATATGTCATATAACCTGTAAAAAAAGTATTGTTGACGTTTTTAAGTTTGTTCTTTTTAATTTTGTTTTTGTCAAAAGCCTTAAAATCAAGATTGTCGATTCCGTCAATTATTTGCGATATAAATTGCTGTTTTTTAATGCTTTTCAGCGAATCAGAAAGTTCATTGAAATGTTGAGTGCAATATAGCGAATCAAGTTTTTGGGCAGACAACAAAAAATAATTTGCAAGTGTAATATTATCGTCAAGCGCATTTTCATATTTTATTAATTCTTTGGAATTTTCTCCGTATTTTGATTTTAAATATTTTTTTGCACCGTTTTCGCCAACGTAATCGGCTATGTTTTCGTTGAGTTCGGAATTGTTTTTTACAAACACGGTAGAATGTGTAAGTTCGTGAATAATTAGTTCTGCTAAATTTGCTTCATCTCTTTTTAGCATGTTGGAAAGAATCGGGTCTTTGAACCAACCCATTGTAGACCAGCCAGATGGATTTACGATTCTAACATCATAACCCTTTTCTTTCATATTTTCGGCTTCTTTTTTTGCGTCCTCTTCGTCGAAATAGCCTTTGTACGGAAGTTTGCCGACAATTGGAAAATTCCAAACATATTTTTTTACTCGATATTTTTCAGCGGCTTGCACAACGTATGCCGTTTGACGACCTTTCAAATCGTATACAGCGTTGTAGTTCGGAGAGTTTTTCAAGCCTAAACTATCCATTGCAAATTTTTTTATTTCGTTGATAATCAGTAGTTTTTGTTTCAGCGAATCGGGATATGTTTCATCTTTCAAAAGGTCGCTGATTGGGACTGCACTTCTTACCATTTCCAATTGACCAAGTCCTTGCTGAATGCCGTAACTTACTAATTTTATGTTTATTAACAAAAAAACAATAATTGCTGCCAATATTGTTAGCAGGATTTTTTTCCAAAGGCGCATTTGTTTGATTTTTTTCATAGAAATTTTATTAATAACTTTGTCGCAAAATTAATTATTTTATTGTTATGACAGAAAAAAAAGATTTGAAAGATTTTTATTTACAAAGAGTTTCTTTGTTTGGCGAAAAATACGAATTTTATCGTAAAAAAGAACGTAATTCTAATATTTTCAGGGGATTATCTTTTTTGTTAGGAGTGGTTTTGGCGGTTGTTTTCGCAAATTTTTCTGCTCTTTTGCTTACTATTTCTATTCTTATTTTTCTGATTTTATTTCTATTTTTTGTAAAACAGAATGTTGAATTTCAGACAAAAAAAGTCTTTTATAACAACTTAAAACTTGTCAATGAAAACGAATTAAAAGCCTTAGACAACGACAATTCTTCTTTTGATAGTGGTCAAGAATTTATGGATAAAGGACATTGTTTTAGTTTTGATTTGGATATTTTTGGTGATAGGTCGATTTTTCAGAAGGTTAACCGCACAGCAACTTTGGGCGGGAAAAAACTTTTAGCGGAAAAATTTTTAAAGCCTTCGCACGATATTTCTCAAATCCTTGAAATTCAGCAAAATTCTGCACTTTTAGAAAAAGAAACATCTTTGCGTCATGAATTTTTTGCTTGTGGAAAAATTTTTTCTGGTGATGTTTCCAACCAAAATATCGAAAATTTGTCTTCGCCAGAATATTTTTTTACTAAGACACTTTTTTACAAAATCTTTTCTATCGCTTTGATAATTATAACTTTAGCGGCAATTTTGTTGTCATCTTTGGATTTTGTAAGTCCTTATTTTGGACTGATTATGTTTTTAACTTTGCAGTTTGTGGTTATTGTGAACATGAACAAAACTAAAACTCTTAACGACAAAATTGAAAAAAATACCAAAGCCTTTCAAAAGTATTCTGAATTATTTAAGGTTGTTGAAAAAATGGAAAATGTACCTCAAAAATTTTCCAAAACTATTTCGTCAAAAACAAAAAATTTCGCATAATTTTCAACAGCGTCATAATCTGATGGTTGCGATTTTTGGTCAGGGCATTTTTTTGTATGATATTTTGGTGGATATGAAGTTTGAAAATTGGGAAAGAAAATTTAGCAGCAAAATCAAGCAATGGTTTGAAATTATTTGGGAATACGATTTCTTGTTGTCGCTTGCAAATCTTAAATTCAATAATCCAAAATGGTGTTTTCCAACGCCAAAAAGCGAAAAATATATTCTTAATGCCAAAAATGCTGGTCATCCGCTGATTAATGATGAAAAATGCGTTAGAAATGATATTAATTTTTCTAATTGTAATTATCTTATTATTTTGACAGGCGCAAATATGGCAGGAAAAAGTACGTATCTTAGAACTATTGGTACTAATTTGATTTTAAGTCAGTTAGGAGCCGTTGTGTGCGCCGAAAGTTTTGAATTTTCGCCAGTTGAAGTTTTTACAAGTATTCGTACAAGTGATTCTGTTCAAGATAGTCAGTCGTATTTTTTTGCCGAGTTAAAAAGGCTTGAAAAAATAGTTAAAACGCTTGAGCAGAATACAACACTTTTTATTATTGTTGATGAAATGCTTCGCGGCACAAATTCCAAAGACAAAAGCGAAGGCAGTAGAAAATTCTTGAAAAAAATTCTACAATTTTCGTGCTACGGTATTTTTGCCACTCATGACATAAATATAGGCGAAATGAAAAATGAATTTCCGCAAAATATTGATACTAAGTGTTTTGAAATTTCTTTCAAAGACGAAGAATTGATTTTCGACTACAAGTTGAAAGACGGAATTTCAAAAAATCTCAACGCCTCGTTTCTGATGAAAAAACTTGGCATAACTGACTAAAATTTGTATTGTTTAAAGCCTTTTAATTGTCTTGAAATATAAAAATCTATACCAAGAGAAAATACGTTTTTAGGTGCTTGAATTGCATTTTCGTAAGGGTAATATTTGTAGCCTAACGAAAGACCAAAAAATCCTGCCTTAGAATACATACCGATTGAAGGTGAATGGAATGTCTGATTTTTGGGTTTTAGGTCTACTGCACCGTCGTATTTGCCGCTTGAAAGAGAAAATTGATAGCCAAGATAGGCTCCTATATCAAATTTTTCGGTGTTATAAAAAGCAAATCTTTTTTCGATTCCAGCATGAAACAACGTCATTTTTTCTCTTAATTGATAATAATAGTTGTCAGAAATTTGCTTTAGTGTCAGCATATATTTCGGACGAAAACTTGTTGCCACAAAAAGCGAAAGTTTTGAATTGCTTTCGTAAACGGCTGTTTTAAAACCCATTCGTCCTTCGTGTTTTGCAAATTCGTTGATTTCAGAAATTGAAAATCTCCTTATTAAGATTTTTTTGTTGCTTTTAACGCCAAGTTTTTTCAACTCTTTTACGTTTTTTCTGTTTTCCGTAAATGTGCTTATATCTTTTAATGAATAGCCGTGAGTTTCTTCTGTTTGTGTTAAATCAAGTCCGAGTTGTTTGATGTATTCAAGTGATTTGGCATCCGAATAGGCGGCAACGTAAACGCCGGGATTACAGAGTTTTGTGTCTGCGCCCTTTATAACCAAAAGTTTTGCCGCTTCCAACATACTGCGACTTAAGGCAACGCATAAAGCCGTTTTGCCTTGACACACTTTGTTGATGTCAGCACCATTTTTCAAAAGCAAATTTATCATTGCCGTATCGCCGTAATAAGCGGCTATTTGTAGTGGCGAGGTCTCTTCTGACGATAAATTTGCGTCGGCACCGTGATAAAGCAAAACGTCAGCACATTCTAAAAAACCGTATTTTACAGCATGATAGAGTGCCGACTGCGATTTGTTGTCAAGAAAATTGACATTGGTTTGATTGTAAAGCAAAAGTAAATCCGCCGTTTGTGGTGAATTTTTCAAGATTGCAGTATGAAGTGCTGGCGGCTCGTTGTCATAAAGAGGATTGACATCAGCGTTTGCTCCGGCGTCCATCAATAGTTTTACAACCGATAAATTTACGTTGTCAACAGCATACATTAAAGCCGTGTAACCGTTTGTGTCAAAAGTGTTTACATCTTCACCACGGCTGATATAGTGTTTTACGTCGTCGGTTTTGTTGTCTTTCGCGGCTAAAATTAGCGGGTAGTTTTGCGCTTTTAGCGAAAAAGGCAACAAAAAAATCACAAAAAGTATTTTATAAAATTTGAAAATTGTCTGCATCTGAAAGATATTTTTTGTATTCACGATAGCGAGTTAATTTTTCTTTGTCCAATTCAAAAAATGCAAGTTGTTCGTTGTCAGGAATGTAGAGATGTTCTTTTCCGTCTGCAAAAAATACTTTTGAACCTCCTAAAGCATTACAATTAACTGTATAAGAAACATTCTCTAAGGCGCGTGTTGCAAGCAGAAGGTTTCTGTCAAAATCTCTAACTAATGGCCACTGAGAAACACAAAGCAACACATCAAAAGGATTTTTTGCATTTTTTTGACGACACCACACAGGAAATCTTAAATCGTAACAAACTGCTACTCTGAAAATTATATCGTCGATTTGAAACTCAAACGGTTCTTCTTTCCCTATTTTGCAAAAGTTTTTTTCAAACTCTCCAAAAAGATGACGTTTTTCTGTGAAATATTCTTTTCCGTCTTTGGTTACAACAGCAAAACGGTTGAAAAAAAAGCCGTCTTTTTCAACATAAAAACTTCCGCAAACCGAAATTTTGTGCTTTTGTGAGAGTTGATGAAAAAATATCAAATTTTCCATTGACGGAAATTTTGTTTTTTTGGTAACATTCCAACCCGTGTCGAAGGCTTCGGGCAAAATCCAAAAATCACCTTGGTTTGATTCTTTTTCAACGGCTTCCATAATGGAAGAATAATTTATTTTTCCGTTTTTTCTATCCGAGGATTCTTGCAATACTATCCGCATTTTTTTAGTCTTGTTTTAAATATTCTCTTGTTAGTTTTATTTCGGAATACGAATATTTTTTGTTGTATTCCGTTATGATTTCTTTGTCGGTTTTTGTAGGATTTTCTCTAATTATCTTAGAAAGAGCTTTCAATTTGTCCGCCTCTATAAGTTGAAAAATGTCAACTTTGCCGCTTGAAAGAAATCTCGCAAGGTGCGACAAAACTGTCTCTGTTGATATTTTTCTGTCTCTTGCAATTTCGTTAACACTGCGTCCCGACGAATACAAAAACATTGTTTTCTCTTGTGTTGACAGCGATTCGTAGTCCGCTCTTTGTAGTTCGTCTTGACTAATTTGCACACCTGAAAAATTCAAAACTTTCAAAATTTCGTTAGCAAATCTTTTTGCTTTGCCGCCCATACCTTTTATTGATAGAAGTTCTGAAGCTTTTTTCGGTTTTGTCTTTGCAATCTCTTCAAGCGTTTTTGAGTGAATTATTTCTTTTTCTTCTACCGACAAAGATTGTGCAATTTCTTTTCGCCAAGAAACAAGATTATCAAAAATTTTTCTTTCGATTGTGTTTTTGTTGTTAGAAATAATATTTGTTTTGCTTGTGCTTACGTTGTCAGAAACCGAAAGTTTGGCTTTTTGAGAATAATATTCCAAAATTGAGAAAGTATTTTGACAAAATTCCAACATACTTTTCTTGAATTTATAGTTTTTCATCAAGGTTTGTGATGACTCTGAAATTTTGTCGTTTTTCGCCTTGTCGTCGCAAACAAAGTCGAAGTTCTCGATTCCAGACGAAAGAAAACTGTCAAATTTTTCTAAAAAATATTTGCAACCATTGTGTATTCTTGTTAGTAGGGCTTGGTCTTTTTCTATTTCGAGTTCTTGAGCGTGTTTTTGACGAATTGTTTTCAAGAATTTTTCAGAAACAATCATAAGTTGCTCGTAAATCAAACTGTCAAGTCCCTGAATTGTGGTATAATTACCGTAAACGGAATGTCCTGCCAAGTCAATTTGCCTTTGAAGCGTTTTCAAAGCGTTGAAAATTGGTGAGAAATCAAACAAATCTTCTACTGTTGAAAAAAAATACTCTCTCTTATCGTTTAGTAAAATTTGCTGATTAGGTGTTTTTTCTTCAACCGTTCTTGAAAACGAATTTACTTGATAATCATATATTAAGTCTTTGCTTGAGAGTTTTTTCAGCAAAATCAACCCTTCTAAAGTTCTGCATCTTGACAGTGCAACGTATACTTGTCCGTGTGCAAAACTATTTGAAGCGTCAATCATTAGTTTGTCGAAAGTTAGCCCTTGACTTTTATGAATTGTTACCGCCCATGCTGTTTTTAGTGGAATTTGTTTGAAACTGCCAACAACGGTTTCGGTTATTTCTTTTGTTGTGGGATTGACGGTATATTTTATGTTTTCCCAAACAAGAGGACTTACTTTGATTTCGGAGTTTTGATTGTTGCATTTTACCAAAACTGCTCCGTCTTCAAAACCAATGATTCGTCCGATTTTGCCGTTGTAAAACTCTTTTGAAGGTGAAGGGTCGTTTTTCAAAAACATTACAACCGAATCTTTTTTGAGCCTTAGACTTCTTTCTATCGGAAAGGCTGACTCTGGAAAATCTCCCGTAACTTCGGCTTCAAAAGTTTCAAACGGCGTATTGAGTTGCAAAAGGTGCATTTGATTGATTCGTTCGGCTTGTTGATTAGTTGTAACAAGTGTTACGATGTCTTCACCGTCTTTTGGCTTAAAATTAGGAATGTACCTTTGATTTAGTTTGTTGAGAGTTTCTTCACTTGCTTTTGCTTCGCGTATTTCGTTGAGAATAGAGACAAAAGTTTGGTCGGCTTGACGGAAAACTTCGTTGAGTTCTATGCAGACATAATCGGTCTGTTGCCATGCCTTAGAACCAAAAAAATAATAAGTTTGATAATACGGTCTTAAAATTTCCGCATCCTCGTTTCTTACAACCGGCGATAATTGCTGCATATCGCCAATCAGCAGCAATTGAACGCCTCCAAACGGTTTGTCGTTTTGACGATAACGCTTCAAAACGCTGTCAACAGAGTCTAAAAGATCGGCTCTTACCATCGAAATCTCGTCAATAACAAGCAGTTCCAACGAGCGGATAATGTCAATTTTGTTTTTCTGAAAATTGAATTTCCTATTTTCTTGTCTTGTTGTACCCGGTATTTGTGGTCCTAACGGTAATTGAAAAAAAGAATGTAACGTTACCCCACCAGCATTAACGGCTGCAACGCCTGTCGGTGAGGTAACAATCATTCTTTTAGGCGATTTTTTTTTCAACTGTTTAAGAAATGTAGTTTTGCCTGTACCGGCTTTGCCTGTCAAAAAAACATTTCGTCCTGTATAAAAAAGATAGTTGAAAGCAAGTTCTAATCTTTCGTTTAGTTTGAAACCCTCCATTTAAAAAAAAACAGATATTCTTAATTCAATATTTTACTTGCGATGTCAGCCATGTGGCTTCTTTCGCCGTGTACAAGGTTTATGTGTGCAAAAAAGTCTTGACCTTTCATTTTGTCGGCAAGATACGACAACCCGTTGGAACGCATATCCAAAAATGGACTGTCAATTTGTTCAACATCACCCGTGAAAACAATTTTTGTACCTTCGCCTGCTCTTGTGATTATTGTTTTAACTTCGTGTGGCGTAAGGTTTTGAGCCTCGTCAACAATGAAAAACGAATGGTTAAGACTCCTTCCTCTGATATATGCCAATGGCGATACCAAAAGTTTTTCTTCTTTAACCATTTGATCTATATTTTGCGAACTTTTTGAATTTAATCCAAGTGTCGTTTTTATGACATTAAGATTGTCGAAAAGCGGCTGCATATAGGGATTGATTTTTTGTTTTTCGTTTCCGGGCAGATAGCCGAGGTCTTTGTTTCCGAGCGGAACTATCGGTCGCGAAAGAAAAATCTGCATAAATTGCTTTTCTTGTTCTAACGCTGAGGCTAAGGCTAATAGTGTTTTTCCCGTTCCGGCTTTTCCTGTTATTGTTACAAGCGTGATTTCGGGACGCAAAAGCGCATCAAAAACAAATGTTTGCTCGACGTTTCTTGGCATAATTCCGCTTGAGCGATGTTTGGTAACTTTGCAGATTTTTTGGTCAGAGGCACTATAAAAACACATTGCGTTGGTCTTTTCGTCGCCAGCCAAAAAATATTCATTCGGATAAAGTTGCGAATTAATGCCGCTTAAAGATATGTCAATAGAACCATCTCTATAGATTTTAGATACAAAATCCTCCGAAGTGGTTTCAATTAACCTAATCCCTTGAAACAGACGTTCTGTATTTTCTACTTTGCCCGTTTTGTAGTCTTGAGCCTCTATGCCCAAAGCACGTGATTTCATTCTTAAGTTTATGTCTTGAGAAACCAAAATAACGTTTTTTTCGGGACAATTTTTTTTCAACCAAACCGCAGTCGCAAGTATTTTGTGGTCGGGAATAGGCTCCGAAAACGATAGTTTCATCTCTTCTGAAAAAGGTTTGCCTCTTGTAATAAAAAGTGTGCCTCTATCATCTCCGAGCGGAATACCTGCCTCTATGTTAAGACTTTTTTCTGTTAAAGAATCCAAAATTCTCATAAACTCCCTCGCATTGAGGTTGATTGTATCGTTGCCTTTCTTGAATTTGTCCAATTCTTCCAAAACTACAATCGGAACCACAAGGTCGTTCTCTTCAAAATTGTATATACTTCTGAAATCGTGCAAGATAACGTTGGTATCAAGCACAAATGTTTTTTTATTGCCGTTCATAATTTTTTCAAGATTTTAGGGGTTAAAAATTTAGTTTCAAATATAAAAAATATTTTGTAAGCAAAAAAAATTATTTTATTGCTTTGAGTATTTGTTTTGAAATTTCTTTCATTCCTTTTGCCGTCGGGTGTCCCCAGCGTTTGTCGATATTTTCGAGTTGAATGTATTTTATGCCGTAATGTTTGCAAATCGTTTTGGTAGACTCGGTTATGTCTTGACGCAATTCGCTGTTGATTATAAAATAAATGTCAACATTTGGATAACGCAAAAGAGCCTCTTCAAGAAGTTTTGCAAGTGCAGGTCGGTAATAATAAAGGTCGCCGCGTTTAAAGTCGGAATATTGAAATTCTCCTATCTTGACTCCAGCCCAACTATCGTTTGTGGAGCCGAAAATCAAAATTATGTCAGGACTTCCAAGTCTTGGCAATCTTGTTATAAACGACCTTGGAGAATAATCTGCGTCGTCATAACCAGTATAAGAAATGGTTGCGCCGCTATAAGAATCGTTTTTCTCCAAAAGGAAGCCTCCTTCTTTTATTAGTTGCCACCACCAAGTAAGATTTACTTTTACAACATCGGAGCGTGAAGTGTCAACCTTTTGAAAATACCATGGCTCGTTGCCTTGTGGAATATAACCTTCAAAAGTGGAGTAGGAGTCTCCCAGTATTGAAATTCTTTGTTTTGTTTGCGCTTTGGTACTTGTAAAAATAAGCAACAAAGTAGATAAAATAATAAGTGATTTTGTTTTCATTGTGAAAGAATTTTTTTGTATTAAAAACGCTCAAAGTTATAAAAATTATATTGCTAAAAAAAATTTGCGCTGACAATTTTATTTTTTATATTTGCCGCTAAATAAATAAAGATTAAAACATTATTTGCGGTGAAAAAATTATCTTTTTTTTGTCTTTTTCTTTTTCAATTTTTTTTGACGAGTGTTTCTGCCCAAAGGTCAGACGAAGATTTTGCAAAAAATTTTTTGTTTTCATATATAACAGTAAATAACGGTTTAACTAATAATTTTGTAGACGGTATTTACAAAGACAGTAGAGGATTTATGTGGTTTTCTACTGTCGGGGGCGGGCTTTTGAAATACGACGGTTACGAATTTGTGTGTTTTAATAGTCGTAGTCAGAGTGCATTAAAAAGCAATTTTGTAAGAAAAGTTGTTGAAGATAATTTCAATAGGCTTTGGGTTGCCTCTGAAGGCGGAGTTGACGTTTTAGACCTATCAACATACAAAAAAAGCGACATTCTAAACGAAGAGGCTGACGTAACGGGAATTTTCGATATGCCTTTTATTAAACTCTTGAAAGATTCAGGCGGTAATATTTGGGCTACAACAAACAATTCTGTCATAAAATTTGATATTGACTCTCATGGTAATATTGCTAAAATCAATACTTTAAAAAATAAACGACAGATTACTGCTCCAATAACAGCATTGATAGAATTTGATTCTCAAATTTTGGCAGGAATAAACAATGTGGTTTGCAAAATTGTTGTTACCGACAAAGGCGATTTGATTGCTATGCCTTTTTCAAGCCTTCTGAAAATAGATTGTTCTGCTATAAAATGTATGGTGAAAAAAGAAAACGAACTTTGGATTGGTACTGATAACGGTCTTGTTAGATTTAATCCAAATACTGAAAAACTGAAAGTTTACCGTCATGTGGATGGCGAAAATAATTCGTTGTCTCAAAATTTGATTTCGGATATGGCTGTATCTTCTGACGGTCAACTTATAGTTTCAACGTTAAGGGGACTTAACTTTTTTGACTCTTTGCTTGACGGCTTTTTTCATCTTAATCAAACCGAAGAGGAAAGAAATTTTAAGTCTTTGAATTGTGATTTTATCAACACTCTTTATTGTGATGATAGGATTCTTTGGGCAGGTACGGAACTCGGTGGAATCAACAAAATTGTAAAGCCTCTGATTGCGGTTAAAAATTATCAAAACAATCCTAACGATAAAAATTCGTTGTCGAAAGGTTGTGTTAACGCTTTGTGTGTTGATAAAAGTGGAAATCTTTGGGCTGGAGTTATTGAGGGTGGGCTTAATCTAAAGAAAAAATCTTCCGACAAATTTCAATTATTTACTGTCAAGGACGGACTTTCGCACAATTCGGTTAGTTATATTACCGAAATGGATTCTTCAAGGCTTCTTCTTGGGACTTGGGGCGGAGGCTTAACAATTTTTGATAAAACACTTCAGCGGGGCGTTATGACTATAAATCCTGAAACGGACGAAGATAATTTTTCAAGTGGGGTTAACATTCATTTTGTGGGTGTGGCGATAAAAGATACAATTAATAATGGCTTTTGGATAGGTTCAACGGGTGGTATTTATTTTTATGACCATACAAAAAACGAGTTTACCGATTTTTTCCCGAATAATATTTCTCAAAGGATTCTGGGCTGTTTGGGGGCTATAATTTCAAAAGACGGGAAATTGTATATTGGCACAACGTCGGGTTTGATGATAATTGACTTGCACACTTTGAGAGGAAAAATGCCGAGTTACAACTTTTTGGTTCCTGAAAAAAATAATCATGAAACCGATTTTCTTGACAAAATTACTTTTATAATGCAACATTCTGACGGTGATATTTATTTCGGAACTAATGGTTACGGACTTGTGAGATTTCATAATCAAAAATACACTTATATCACAACCGATAATGCTCTTGCAAATGATATTGTTTGTCAGATTTTGCAAGACGAAAACGGTTCTGTATGGGTAGCAACGGCAAACGGAATAAGTTGTTATTCTCCTTTAACAGAAAGAATTACAAATTATTACAAACAGCAAGGTTTGTGTGATAATCAGTTTTTTTGGAATGGTTGCTGCAAAAGTTCCGACAATTCAAAACTTCTTTTTGGCAGTATGCACGGACTTGTGGAAATAGACCCAATAGGTTATAACAATAATCATGTGCTTGATAAAGTGAGTTTTACAGCCATGAAACTTAATGATAAAGATATTGAGGATTTTTATGAAAAAGTTCTTAAGGGACAAGTAAGCCTACACGAAAGAGATAAATCGGTGGAGTTTTATTTTTCGTCTCTTAATTATTATTCAACCTCTGCTGTGGTTTATCAGTATCAATTAGAGGGTTATGATTCTGACTGGATAACGGCTCATCATAAACAAAGGTCGGCTGTTTATCATAGTCTTTCGCCCGGAAAATATACTTTTAGAGTAAGATGCGCCGTTGGACAAGGCGACTTTTCTCAAGCAAACGAGATTAAAGTTTTTGTGAAAAGATATTTTTATAAACAATGGTGGTTTATTGTTTTGATGATAATTGTTTTTTCGCTTGTCATTCATGTGCTTGTTCGCTTTAGAGTTGAAAAACTTCGTCAGCAGAAAAAGTCGTTGGAGGATGAGGTTTCAAGACGTACAGCCGCTTTGGAAAGCAAGTCGGAAGAGTTAATAAGACAAAACGAAATTCTTTTCCGTCAAAACGAAGAAATTTCCAATCAAAAAAATCAAATGGAAAAAATGACAAAGAAAATTCAAGAACTCACTGTTGATAAACTTGCTTTTTTCACCAACATAACTCACGAGTTTAGAACGCCTTTGACATTGATAATCGGACCAATAGAAAGAGCGTTGAAACTTTCAACTAATCCTAAAGTGATTGAACAATTAAATTTTGTCAACAATAATTCAAAACATTTGCTTTCGCTTGTCAACCAGTTGATGGACTTTAGAAAAGTGGAATCGGGAAATATGCCCGTCTCGCTAAAATCTGGAAATTTTGACACTTTTATCGAAGATATTCTTTTGCCTTTCAAGGCGTTGTCGGAAGAAAATCATGTGAAAATCAATTATTTTCGCCATCTGAAAAATCCTTATATTATGTTTGATAGGGAGGCTATGACAAAAATTATTACAAACCTTGTAAGTAATGCTTTGAAATTCTCGCCCCAGAATACTCATATTAATTTTTATGCAGCAGTCTTAAAAAACTCAAAACAAGTTTATATTGGTATCAGCGATTGTGGTCCGGGCGTTGTAGAAGAGGATATTGAGAAAATTTTCAATTCATTTTATCAGTCAAACAATCAAGAAAATGTTAATCCTAATATTCAGCAAGGGACGGGTATAGGTCTTTATGTTTGCAAACGGTTGGTTAATCTTTTGGGCGGAGATATTTATGTCAAAAACAATAAAACTCAAGGTGCAACTTTCAGAATGTTAATACCTTTGACAGATGTTGAAAATTATGAAACTGCACCTGCTTCGGGTGTTCTCGAAAGTATTTCTGTCAACGAATATGATGATGAAATTGACGATTATCTCAAAGAAGATTCATCGTATAAAATGAGTATTCTTGTGGTTGAAGATAATTCTGATATGCGTCAGTTTATTCGTTCAATTTTGAGTGATACTTATACTGTGGTTGAAGCTTCAAACGGTAAAAATGCGCTCTATGCTCTTAAAAATCAGAATGTTGATTTGATTCTATCAGACCTTATGATGCCGGAAATGGACGGAATTGAGTTTGCAAAAGTCGTTAAAAGCGATATAAATATTTCGCATATTCCGATTATAATTTTAACAGCCAAAACTTCAAGAGATTCGCAACTTGAAAGTTTCCGTAGTGGCGTTGACGATTTTATCACAAAGCCTTTTGACGAGGCTGTTTTGAAAGCCAAAATTCAGTCGCTTATAGAAAACCGCAAAAAATATCGTGAGCGTTTTATGACCGATATGAATGTTGAAAGTCTTAATATTCCAGAGGAATCTTCGGATAAAAAACTGTTGGACAAGGCTTTGAAAATTGTCAGGGAAAATTATAAAGATTCAGAATTTGAAATCGCTGACTTAGCCGAGGGACTTTCGGTTACAAAAGCTATGCTCAACAAAAAAATTCAAGCCTTGACAAAACAAAGTGCTGGTCAATTTATCAGAAATTATCGTTTGAAAATTGCTCATGATTTGATTATAAAAAACAAAATCACTCACAATATGAACATTTCTGAAATTGCATACGAGGTTGGTTTCAACGACCCGAAATATTTTACGAGATGTTTCACAAAACATTTTGGCGTTACGCCATCATCTATTGGAGAGGACAAAACTTTGAAAGAAAATCGCTAAAAAAATGAAAAAACTATTAATTGTACTTGTTGCGCTTGGTATGGTATCGTGTTTTGAAAATAAAAATAATCAGCCAAAGGTTGAAACTTCTTCGGGCGTAGTTTGCGGCAAAACCTCTTTGGACGGCTCGGTGGAAATGGCCATCGCCGGCAAGTCCGGTACGACAAACAGTGCGGCGGACATCTGGTTTGTGGGCTTTACGCC
>CAJOGF010000049.1 GCA_905233995.1 uncultured Bacteroidales bacterium
ATTATCAATTTGGAATGTTGAACGGAACGGCTTATTTCTACAAAGATAGTCCTTCGCAAAAATTAATAGCAGAGGCAAATTATAATACTGACGAACTAAACGGTTGGTATATAGAATATTACAACAACGGCAACATGAAAGCCAAAATCAACTACGAAGACAATCTTCGTCATGGTGACTGCACGTATTACTACGAAAACGGCAAAATGCGTTATCAATGCAAATACAAAAAAGGTCAACGAGTTGGCAAAGCAACCGTTTACAACGATAAAGGCAAAAAAATCGGCAGACTTGATGCTGACAACTATTAAGAAACAAGTTTCAAGGCTTTGCTTGCGATTTTTTTCAAAAGCCATTCGGGGGTTGAGGTTGCACCTGTAACCCCCAATTTTTCAACGTTTTCAAACATTTCTAAACTCAAATCGTTTTCGCTTGAAATATAATAAGTTTTTGAGTTGAAAGTTTTACAAGTGGAATACAAATATTTTCCGTTTGACGAATTGCCGCCTGCAACAAACAAAACAGCATCAAATTTTTTCGCAAATTCCGACAGTTTTTCTTCTCTCTGCGATACCGACCTACAAACAGTATTGAATTTTTTGAACGTTTTTTCGGGCGAAATTTGTTTTAATCTCTGCTCTATTATTTCGGCAATTTTTTCGTAATCGTGAACATTCATCGTGGTTTGAGAATACAAAAGAATACTTTTTGTAAAGTCAATTGTATCCACTTCTTTTTCTGTTGACACCACAACAGCCCCCTGCCCTACTTGTCCAACAAGTCCAACAACTTCGGCATGGTCTTTTTTCCCAAAAATAACCGTCTGAAAATCAGAATTTTGTAAAAAATTCTGATGAATTATTTTATGAAGTCTCAATACAATTGGGCAAGTAGCGTCTATGATTGAAATATTGTTTTTTTGTGCGATTTCGTATGTTTTTGGCGGCTCGCCGTGTGCACGAATCAAAACGGTACAATTTTCAAACGTTTCAAAATCTTGATAAGAAACAGTTGTCATACCCAAACTTTCAAGTCTTGACATTTCTTCTTGATTATGAACCATTTCGCCCAAGCAAAACAACTTTCCTGAAACAGAGATTTCTTTTTCAGCCTTGTTGATTGCATTTGTTACGCCGAAACAAAAACCGGCATTTTCGTCAATTTCAACAATCATTTTTGTAAAACTTTGTCAATAATCTTGACAGCAAAATCAAATTGTTCTTCTCTTGTCATAAACGAATTATCGAGTTCGATAGCATCGTCAGCTTTTTTTAATGGCGAAATTTCTCTTGTGGAATCAAGAAAATCCCTCTGACTTATCGACTGCTTAATCTGTTCTAAATCAACGATTTCACCTTTTTCAAGAAGTTCTTTATAACGTCTTTGCGCTCTTATTTCTTGAGAGGCGGTTACAAAAAATTTTACTTCCGCATTTGGAAAAACCACCGTGCCAATATCTCTACCGTCCATTACGACCGAAGAATTTTCAGAAATTTTGCGCTGAAGACTAACCATTTTTTCTCTCACAAATGGCATCGCAGCAATTTTTGACACTTTTGACGAGACTCTTATCTGACGGATTTTGTCTTCAACATCTTCTGAATTTAACAAAGTGCGATTTTTTCCGTTAGAATTTTTGAACGAAATATTGATTTTATCCATTTCGTTTTTTAGTTTTTTTTCATCTATTACGTCATCATCGTTTATGATTCCGTTTTCGATAGCATAAAGTGCTACTGCTCTGTACATTGCGCCAGTATCAATAAACAAGAAACCATAATGCGCTGCAAGTTGTTTTGCGAGAGTGCTTTTGCCACACGACGAATGACCGTCAATGGCTATTTTAATGTTCTTTTCCATCATATATTTTTTTATTTGTCCATTGTCAATTTTTAATTGTCAATTATCAATATCTCACGCCGCCGGGTTGACCTTCACCTTGTTGCTGAACCACTTTTTGAAGTTTTCCGTCTTGATAAATAGCCTCATAAGTAACTCTGCCATAACGGTCATATTTTACGAATTTTCCTTCAAGAACCCCGTTTTTGTTGTAAGATTTCTGACTTTGAGGATTTCCGTTTGGATAAAACTCTGTCCAAGTGCCTGAAGGTCTGCCATTTTTGTAGTATTCTTTTCTAACAACTTTGCTATCAGCCTGACGATAAAGCCATTCTCCTTCTTTCTTTTCGTTGACATAATTGCCGTCAATCATAGCAACGCCAGTTTCGTTGAATTGAGTGAATTTTCCATTTAAAATACCGTCTTTATAAGTCTGAATAGAAGTTTTTAACCCCGTTTCGTTGTAATAAATCACAACACCGTTTTTGAGATTATTTTTATAATTGATTTCGTATTTGAGAATTCCATTTGTAAACCATTCTTTCCAAATCGAGTCCATTTGTCCGTTATGAAAACAGCCTTGAATTTCAGGTTTTCCGTTTTGAAAATAACGTTTCCAAAAGCCTTCTTCTTTGCCATTGACATATTCTCCAGTATAGTAAACATTACCGTTTTCATAGTAAACGGTATACAAACCATTTCTTTCGCCGTCTTTGTAATTACCTTTTTTCCAAACGTTTTTTCCGTCGTAATACCAAGTCCAAAGTCCTGACATTTTGCCGTTTAGATAATCGCCTTCGTTTCCTAAGGTTCCATCAACTTGATAATACTTCCAATGACCGTTTTGAACGCCATTTTTGAAATCACCTTCATAAAATTTTATATGAATTGGCTTTTTTTTGCCTGTTGTATCATAAGTATACCAAATAGAATGACCGTCTTTTTCGCCGTCTTTATAATTGATTTCGGACTCTTTGTCGCCGTTTCTAAAATAGTTTGTATGAACGCCCTGACGCTTTCCTAAAGCATATACGCCCTCACTGAGCAATTGTCCATTTTCGTTAAAACTACTCCATTTCCCGTCTCGCAAAGAGTTTTTCATAAAACCTTTGTTTTTGATAGTCCCGTTTTCGTACCAAACGAGATACTCGCCGTTTTCGACATTTTCAACGCTTCGTTTTGCGCCGTTTTCGTAGAAAGTCAAGATTTGACCCGTTGGCTCGCCTGAAGAATAATTCATTTTGGTTGCAACGTTTTTGTTTTGAAAATAAGTAGTCCAAAGACCTTCTTTCAAACCGTTTTTGTAAACGCCTTCTTCCTTAACTGTCTTTTCGTCAGGATAATACGATTTAAAATTTCCGTTTCCGTCCTTTACCATTTGAGAACCAGAATTGTCAAAAGCCTCCAAAACTTTACATTTGCCGTCCTTACAATCCTCTTTTAGAATCAAACGTCCAACTATATTGTAAAAATTCCAAATAGAATCTTTCTTGTTGAGATTATATTTTCCCTCTTTCGACAATGTACCGTCCTCGAAATACTCTTTATAAGAGCCTGTTGCCATATTATTTTGAATATAACCTTCGCTTTGAGGCTTTCCATTTTCCCAATAATATGCCACACGACCTCTAATTTGTCCGTAATAGAAGTCTACTTCTTTATAAACTTTTCCGTTTTTGAAATAATAAATCCATTTTCCATGTTGCTGACCATCAGTCAAATACCCTTCTGACATTTTTATTTCTGTCTTGTCATAATAGGTTACAGACTTTTCGGTTTTGTATTCATGATTAATCGTAACCTGAGAAAAAACCGATTCAAAACAACATACCGACAAAAAAATTATCAAACAAAATTTCTGCATTGTAGTTTTTATTTTTTTTGCAAAGATAAAAAAAAACCGCTTACCAAACTATTGATAAGCGGATTTTTTAATGGCTTAGAAATATTTTATTAATTGTTTTCTGTCAAACCAGAAAAACGAATTCCCTTCACATGATAATGATCTATCTTTACGCCAAAATTATATTCAAATAAACCAGCCAAAACGTCATAGTTGTTATCAAAATAAATATCAAATTCTATTGAATCGTCAACAGAACCATTGTTTTGTTTGCCACCATCTTTAGTGATTTTGCCGTTAAGAATTTTTATTAAAGCATAACGTTCACTTTCAGTCCAACCATCATCAGGGTCATAAGTGTAATTTTCTTCAAGGTTTTTAACGAAATCGTTTCCTTCTGTAGAAAATTCACCAGTTGATTGATTGATAGTAATTGGCGCATTAAAACATAAATATTTGGAAATTGCACTCGCACCTTTTGCTCCTGCACCAAAGGTAGCCATATCTGAAATATACATTTTGTCAGGCACATTTGCTGCGGTATTAAAAGTACGAACAATACCTTTTTCGCTACTAAACCAGCCTAACTGAACCAAATCAGCAGCAGATGTCGTATCTCCGTCAGAATCAATCAAACTAAATGTTACATACCATTCTCCTGCGACATTCTCAGTTGCCGTGCCACCCGGTTCTTCTTTCTCACAAGATAACAACCCAAAAGAAAGTAACATTAATATTAAATATATTTTTTTTATCATCTTTTTGCAATTTTATTATTGTTAAAAAAAAACTTGAACTACATTATTAATTTTTTTCTTTCCACTGAGCATAAAGAGTAAAAACTGCACCTTCAACGGTTGCCCAATCCAAAATTTCTGCTTCGTCCTCGTAAGAAACGCCACTGCCATCGGGCTTTGTATTCCAGCCAACAAACTCATAGCCTTCGTATTCAAAAGTATTTTTTGTCATATTGACACTTTCTCCTACTTTAACCTCTTGTTCTATAGGATTATCTCCGAGATTGTTATTAGGATTATAAACAATAGTATACGAAATTTCAACAACAGGATTTGTTTTCAATGTTGCCAAACCGTCCTTGATGTCAACACTGCCAATAAAATTATAAGCAAATGAAATAGACTGGGTTTGCGGATCGTATTGCGCTGTAAACGGGTCTAAAGCACCACCAAAATCAGACGGCATTTCCGCACTCAACAATTGTATCACATTATCAGCACTAAACGAAATAAATGCTGGAGCACGATATTTAGAACCGTATCCTCTAACAATGTCATACCAACCAAAATATGCATCCGAAATCTTATAAACTCCCGGATATATTTTTGACAATGAAATTTCCACAGGACCAGAGGTTGCAAAAAAGCCAATATAATTTTTAAGAGGAATATACTTTGATTTATCGTCCTTTGGTTCAAATCTACCTCCAACATCTTGAGACAATGTTTTATCAAGATCAACAATATATGTTCCTGAAATATCCTCTTTAGAATCCGGGTCATAAACAATTATGACTTGCTGTTTTTCCCAAGACGAAAGTTCAGAAGAACTTTTTGCAGAATATGTTACATTATACAATCCCGAAGTCGCAGTTGAAATGTTATCAACTTTGTTGCCTTCACCGTCCAAGATTTCAACAACTAACTTATTAGTAATATCCGTTCCATTACCATACACCGCTTTATATGTAAGAGAAAAGTCATCGCCCTTTTCTATAAATTTATCAACGATTTCCTCTCCGTTTCCATCGGTAATTATCGGATAATATTCTATTGTACTATCGCTTTTTTCGTCTTTATCACAACCAAATAATGTTATGACACCTAAAAGCATAAATAAAAATATGTATTTATTTTTCATACCGAAATTTGCTTAAAAAAAATTATATTAAATATTATTTTGCCCAAAAAACTGGCAACTTATAAACACCATCAAAGTTAGCAGGACAATTACCATTTGAGTTTAAGGATTGCGTTGGATGCGGGAAACGCTCTGCAAGAGAATTTTTTCCGACATAACTACTAACAGCAATAGGTGTATACAATGTACACGGAGTATATTTATCAGGAGAATACACCTTAGACGACTCTTGACATATATCCTCACCAGCCACCTTTTCGTCGAAAGCAGGATAACGCAGACGACGAAGTTCGCACCAAGCCTCAAAATTATCAACTCCAGACAAAGCCAAGTATTTTGCTACACCAATTGATTTTTTCCAATTTGCTTGGTCATAAGGATAAAATGCAATATTTTCGGCAGCACCTTCAACACTTGCACTTACAAAACTTTGTTTGATTGCATTTTCATAATACAATTGCGCATTTACAGCATCACCCATTCGAGCATAATATTCGGCTTTATAAAATTCTATTTCACTAAGCGAAATAAAACTAAGCGGTGTATCATAATTCATCATCGGACGGCTGAACGAACTTGCGCCATAAATTCCTGAAAAAGTAGAAAAATTAGAACCCGAAACACCACCCATATAAGTATCTTTGTCGTTCTTTGTAAAAAATGCTTCAACTCTTGGATCGGTGTATCCGTCTTGACACATACTACCAATTACTGCTATATTCATAACAACATTGAACTGAACATCAAAAGTAGTACTGAACTCGCCAGCATAAAAAGGATTTTCACCACCAGCATTTGAAGTCCAACAATTTTTCAACTCAACATTACTTGTAGGTAAAGGCGAATTTAGCAATTCCGCAATTTTTGGCAAAACAGAATTGTCAATATTTGAAATTCTCGTATAAAGTTTTAACTTCAAAGCATTAGCAAATCTTATCCAATTCTCTGCTTTTTGCCCCTGATACAAGAAATTAGTTGCAACAATATCAGAGGCTTTTACTTTTGACAACGCATTATCTATTTCAGAGATAATTCCGTCATAAACGGTTCTTCCATCATCATATTTCGGTTGTATGTTGTCTGAAACAGATTCTTTATATGGTATAGAATCATAACAATCCACCATTGCAGCAAAAGCAAATGCCCTTAATACAGTTGCGGCAAGAAAAGTACCATAATCATTTATTTCTTCAGCTTTTTTCAAAACAGTATTTCCAGTTGAAATAACCCTTAAATAAAGTTGTTCATAAGCCAAAGCCCCCGTCGTTGTTGTTTTGACTTCAAATTGTGAAATTGGAGTATAATTACCTGTACCAAATCTTTGTGCATATTGCTCCGACAAATAACCACCCATAATTCTAAGGTAATTACCATAACTTGCAGCCAAATTCATTTCCATAACAGGGAGAATTTGACCTTGATTCAACATATCCTCCGTTGGAGAGACTGGGTCGTAATTTATATCCAAATAGTCCTTGCACGATGAAAAAAACAATGCAAAAGACATTATTAACGGTAATATGAA
This sequence comes from uncultured Bacteroidales bacterium, assembly GCA_905233995.1. GTDB lineage: Bacteria > Bacteroidota > Bacteroidia > Bacteroidales > UBA3824 > UBA3824. Next base: position 7,086 of record CAJOGF010000049.1, read on the forward strand.
ACTTTTTCTCATTTCTATAAATCTCTTTTAAATTTTTAAATTAGAATTTAATATCTAAATTCATACCCCAAATTCTGCATGAAGGATTACTAAATTGTTCTCCAAATTGTGCAGCCAAATCGCCGAAGTATCCAAATGTAGAATTTTCAGGATCTGTATAACGGTTGCGTTTATCTGTCCAAATAAATACATTGTTACAAAAAACTCCTACTGTTACCTCTGAAAGTTTTACAGGATTTAACCACGCTCTCGGCAAAGTATAAGACAATGTAATATTACGAAGTTTTGCATACGATTTTGAAATCAAATAATGACCACAACCGTCAACACCACCATTGCCAAAATATTTTTCCTGCATTGAATAATCTGACATAGAAAGCGGTGTAGTGTTTTCTACGTATACAGGATTTTCAGAAGTGCCAACATTTACAACAGAGTTTGGAATAATAAACGGATTACGCGAATTATAAACGGTATAAATACTATTTCCAACAAATTCGGTTGTTTCAATAGTGCGAGAAAACATATATCCACCTTTACTAAAATCCAAGACTCCCGATAATGAAATACCTTTCCAACGGAATGTTGATTTTACACCACCAGTAAAATCGGGTTGAATGTTTTTGTCTGTATCAACCTCACTGCTTGTGAGAACAACCATTCCATTATTATCAACTATAATATGACCTTGGTCGTCATAAGTAGGTAGTTTGCAGTAAAACTCGCCAAATGGTTTTCCTTCTTCGGCATACATATAAACGGCAAAAGAACCTGTTGAATATTGAGCACCACGAATTTGCGATTTTCCACCCTCTAATTCTTTTGGCAAAGACATTACTTCATTTACGTTTTTAGCAAAGTTAAAATCCAAATTCCAAGAAAAATCACCTATTTTAATAGGCTCTGTATTCAAAACGATTTCAATACCTTTGTTTTGAACCTTACCATAGTTTACATACATATATTTGTAACCGCTTGCGGGGTCAATTGGTAATTGAAAAATTTGATCTTTGGTGTTACGAATATATGCAGCAAAATCAACACCTACCCTACCATTTAAGAATTGAAGATTTAAACCGCCTTCCAATTCCGTTGTCATCTCTGGTTTTAGTTCCGAATTTCCTTTACTTTGCAATTTTTGATATGCGTTAACACCATTCATTGGAAATGTTATTGCATCTGGAATATAGTTAGCATCAGCCCAACCTTTTGTATACGTATTATCGCTGGTATAATAAACTCCAGCATCATTACCTGTTGACCCATATGCTAAACGAACCTTTCCAAAAGATAAAATGTCATTCTTAGGGATTACATTAGAGAATATAAAACTTGCCGTTACACCATGATAAAAATATGAATTGTTATCTATCGGCAAAGTTGAAGATTTATCATTTCGGGCTGAATACCCCAAATAAATCAAATCATTCCAACCAATTGTTACATCTCCTAAAAGACCTACTAAGCGACGTTTACTTTCCTTATCTGTCAAAGATTTTTTTGTAGCACCATTCGACAAATTCCAAAAACCAGACTCTACTGAAAGATCACTTACAACAGAGGTTAGCGAAGCATTAGACCTTTCATTTACGTTTAATCCAACAGTAACCGAAATATCCAACCTTTCGTCCAAATATTTATCTGCCCAATTGGCTAATACATCGTGATTAATTTCTTTTCTCTTTGAATATTCGTATGTAAGTTCTCCATTTTTATTAAGACCAGTGTAAGAATAACCTTTGTCGTCCCACATTAATTCATCGTTGACATTAATTTTGGGAGTTCCATATTTGTCATCATAATCAGAATAGTCATACGAAAAACGATATGTTAAAGTAAGTTTTTTTATTGGATTGACATCTGCCTGAACTTTTCCAAAAACCTCTTTAGTGTCCAACTTAAAAAAATTATTTTTCAACACCCAATACGGATTTACTGCGTCATAAGGAGTAAAATAAGCATCAGGAGTATTAAAAGGATTAGACAAATCTGTTTTGTCTGTAATATCTATATCTCTTGCTATTTGATAAATACAATCAATCATAGAATAACCGCCATCAACATCTGTATTAACAACATTAGATTTTGAACGAGCAAAATTCAAACTTGAACTAAGTTTCAACCAATCAGTTGCTTTATAAGTAGTTTTTGATGAAATAGTATTACGATTATATGTATCAAAATCACCGGGAATAAAACCATTATCATCATTAATGCCATAAGAAAGATAATAATTTACTTTATTATCCTCAGAAGCACCGTTGATTGAAATATTATGAGATTGCGACCAACCTGTTTCAAAAAAATCTTTTACATTATCTTTCTTTGCACTATATTCGTGCGCAAGTTGTTTTCCATCATAAATAGGACCATATAATTGTTTTGAACCATCAAGTTTTGGACCCCAAGAACCATTTTCAATATAAGTTTGCAAACTTTGCCAGCCTTGACCAAATTCATTTTGCCAATCAGGTAACAAAGAAACTCTTCTTGCCATTACGTTTCCACTATACTCAACCACGAAATTTTTGTTCTGACCTTTTTTCCCTTGTTTTGTGGTAATAAGAATAACGCCATTTGCAGCCCTCGAACCATAAAGAGCAGTAGCAGCAGCACCCTTTAATACAGTAAGCGACTCAATATCATTTGCTGAAATATTAGAAATACCACCCGCCGACATTGAAACTCCAATAGTTGAAGCATCTGCTTGACGGTTTGTAATAGGAATACCATCTACAATATACAACGGCTGATTACTACCTGTTACAGAAGAAAATCCTCTAATTACAATATTAGAAAGTGCTCCCGGATTACTTGAAGTAGAAGAAACCTGAACTCCTGCAATTTTACCAGCCAAAGCATCTGCGACATTAGAGGTTTTAGCATTTATAATTTCATCTGCATCTACTTTTGTGGCAGCATAACCCAGTGTTTTTTCTTTTCTTGAAATACCCAAAGCCGTTACCACAACTTCTTCTACATCAACATCGTCTTCAAGAAGTGTTACATCGATTTTAGAGTTGTTACCAATCGGCAAATTTTCTGTTTTCATACCCAAAAACGAAACAACAATAGTATCACCTTGTACTCCACTTGGAAGATTAAGATGAAAAACACCGTTTTCGTCGGAAATTGTTCCGTGTGTAGTACCTTTAACGGCAATAGTCGCACCAAGAACAGGACTACCATTTTGGTCAACGACCTTACCCGTTATTGTTTTCTGCGCCCAAGCACTACTTAGCGAAAAAAACAATAACAATAAAAATAAAATTATTCTTCTTTTGCCCATATTATATATTACTAAATTAAAATGTGATTTTTTGAATGTGCAAAGTTACACTAAATTATGTTAATTAAATATAAAGTTTTGACATGAAAAACGAAATTAGAATTTTATAAGTGTATTTCTTACAAAGAAAAGCGCATTTTTTCTTTTTTTTGAAAAACAAAAAAGTTTTTTAGAAAAATTTCACTTTTGGCATGTTTTTGTATTCTCTTCCTTTACAAAGGAAACTAAAAACTGTCAAAAAAAAAAAAACTTATATATGAAAAAATATTTATTAATAATCCTAACTTTTTTTTTAAGTCTTGACCTTAACGCTCAAACAATTGTTTTTCCGTTTCAAAATCAAATAAAAAACCAAGAATTTGAAACCGCTGAAAACGGAATTTTTTCGGAATTAACACAAAATCCAAACGACTGCGCACTCAATTATGCAGCCGGAAGTTTGTATTTTGAAAAAGAATACTCAAAATTTGATTATCAAAAAGCATACGATTATTTAAAAAAATCCAAAAACGCTTACAACGCCACAAAAGACAAATCTAAACTTTTAAAAGCGGGATTATCAGCCAATAATATCAACAAAAAAATCCTCACCGTAACCCAATACGCTTTAGACCAAACTATGAAAATAAATTCAGCAGAGGCTTACGAACAATTTTTAAGTTATTATGACCTCGCACCGCAAAATCAAAGAAAAATTGCTGAAAACAAAAGCATAATTTATACTTTTCGCAAACATTATTCTCCATCATGGGATTACATAAAAAAATTCATCAACCAAACGTATGACAATCAGGAGTTTATAGAAATTCTAAAAGATTCAGCATTTAGCATCGCAACTCGCAATCCAAATGTTGAAATTATAAAATATTGTTATACAACTTCAAAAGATTCCAAACGTAGAGATTCATGTGTTTCGTTAATGCACAAGATTTACGAAAAATGTGGCATTTGCAATTTTGACAATTTTTGGCAAACCTACACCTCATCTAATTTCAAGGAGCAAAAAGAAGAAGACGAAATAATAAAAGGACTTTACAAATCAGGCGACAAATTCCGACTCGTACTTGAAGCCGCACCAAACAGAGCAGCATACGATGCGCTTTTGGATTTAATTGCAATAAGGCTAAGAAACAAAGATTATGAAGGTGCATTATATAAGGTGTCATCTTTTAAAAATTATTTTGAAGGTAGTAAAGATTTTGCTGACCTTTTAGCGACACTTCAAAAGCCTGAAAACAAAGACCTTAACATAATAAAACTTGACAACAATTCAGAATTTATCCCGTTAGAAAACACAATTGATACAACCGTTTCGACAGACGGTAGTATTATGATTTGTGCTGAAAGAAAGCAGTTTACGGGTGAAGTTTCAGCATCGAAAAATCTTTTCATATATTTTCGACAACCAAACGGTACTTGGGGCGATCCTCAAGAAATCG
>CAJOGF010000050.1 GCA_905233995.1 uncultured Bacteroidales bacterium
TTGGCGTTTCTTTTTGGCGATGACTTTTTCTTTTTAGGTGGAGTTTTTGGCTATGAAACTGCTTATTGGCTTGAAAGTGTAATTGGAAAAGTCGGAACTTTGCTGTTACTTTTGATAGCCGCAGGTGCAATTTTGATGACAACTTTTGAAAATTCGTTAGGTTGGACAAAAGTTTTTGTAAAGGATTTCAAAGACAACAAAAACTTAAAGAAAGCGGTTCATAGTGCAAATTCTTATATTACAAAAGTTAAGGAAAATATTCAGAATCCGCAATCTTCGTTTGAAAACGCTTCAAAACGTAAATCTAATGTGCAGCCTGATTTCGATTCGCCTGTTTATGACGAAGATGAAGGCGGAATACTTAACGCTCCTATTAACACTGCGCCTAACCAAACATCGGTAAAAGAAAGTGCGAAAAGTTTCTTTCGTGATATTTTTAAAGGTAAAGACTACAAAGGTCAGCAGCAGCAAATACCTTTTGACAAAAATTCTCAGCAGCAAAAATCTGAAAATCAAACCAATAATTTGGATAGCGAGCGTTTTATTTTAACTGATGACGGAAAAAAACAAAGTTTAAATTCGGATTTGGATTTTGAAGTTGAGGATACAATGCAAAAAGATGAGGTAACCCGAGTTGAGGATATTGTTAACAATAATGATTCAGAGCAGGAAGTTACTGAAACTCAGTCTTCTGATACACTTTCTGAAGAGAATGAAGTTGTAAATTCAAATCCTAATCCTAATCCTAACCCTAATCCTACGGTTACCGATAATCAGCAAATGCCGCTTGAAGTTGAAGTCCATCACGATGTTGCGGTTGAAGATATTAGCAATCTTCCGCCTTACGACCCGACTCAAGAATTATCCGATTATAGACTTCCGCCTGTGGATTTACTTGATAAATACGAGACGGGCGAAAAACTTGTCAACAAAAGCGAACTTATAGAAAACAAAACCAAAATTGTTGAGGCTCTGAAAAACTTCAACATAAAAATCAACAAAATAAAAGCGGCAGTTGGTCCTACGGTAACTCTTTATGAAATTACTCCTGCACCGGGAATCAGAATTTCTAAAATCAAAGGTTTGGAAGACGATATACAACTTTCGCTTGAAGCGTTAGGAATAAGAATTATTGCGCCAATGCCCGGAAAAGGAACTGTCGGAATTGAAGTGCCAAACAAAAAACCTGCAATTGTGTCAATGGAATCGTTGATAATTTCGCCGCAGTTTCAGGAGAGCAAATACGAGTTGCCGATTGCGTTAGGAAAAACAATCGACAATAATGCTTACGTTATGGATTTAACCAAATGTCCGCACTTACTTGTTGCGGGTGCTACCGGTCAAGGTAAATCGGTTGGTCTTAATGCGATAATAGCGTCAATTCTGTACAAAAAACATCCTGCCGAGGTAAAATTTGTGCTTGTTGACCCTAAAAAAGTGGAATTGACACTTTATAATAATATAGAAAAACATTATCTTGCAAAACTTCCCGAAAGCGAAGAGGCAATTATCACGGATGTTGACAAAGTAAAAGAAACTTTAAATTCTTTAACTGTTGAAATGACAAACCGTTATGATTTGTTGAAAATAGCCAAAACAAGAAACATTAAGGAATACAATGCAAAATTTATTTCGAGACATCTAAATCCGAACAACGGTCACAGATTTTTGCCGTATATTGTGGTTATCATCGATGAGTTTGCCGACCTTATAATGACAGCCGGTAAAGAAATCGAAAAACCAATTGCGAGAATTGCACAGTTAGCACGTGCTATTGGTATTCATTTGATTGTTGCGACACAAAGACCAACAACTAATATCATCACGGGACTTATAAAAGCAAACTTCCCGACAAGAATTGCCTTTAAAGTGTCAAGTATGATGGACTCAAGAACTATTCTTGATACCACTGGTGCTAATCACTTGATTGGTAGGGGAGATATGTTGATTTCTAACGGTTCGGAACTTACGCGTCTTCAATGTGCGTTTATTGACACTCCAGAATTGGAAAAAATTACCGAATATATTGGTTCTCAAAAAGGTTATCCTACAACATACGAATTGCCAGAACCCGATATTGAGGCTTCTGATGGCTCTGAGCCGGTTGACCTTTCAAAGAGAGATTCTCTTTTTGAAGAGGCTGCAAGAATGGTTGTTCTTTCGCAGCAAGGTAGTACATCGATGCTTCAGCGAAAGTTTCAGATTGGTTATAACCGTGCGGGCAGAATAATGGATCAACTTGAGGCTGCTTCTATTGTAGGTCCGAGTGAGGGGTCAAAAGCAAGAAACGTGCTGATAGATTCAGAATACACTTTGGAACAATATTTAAGTGATTTGGATAGGTCGGTATAAAGTTTTTTTCAAAAAAAAAAATTCAAAATCTCAACTGTCTTTCATCTAAAATAACGAAATTTAGTAACAAAATAAAACGTTAAAAAAAAAATGAGAATAATTTTAACATTAGTTTTGGCAGTTTTTTTGATTCTGCCGACAAAAGCACAAGATGCTCACGACCCTGAAGCAAAAAAAATATTGGAAAAAATTTCCACCACAACACAAGGGTATAATAGTTTAAGGGCATCGTTTGTTTGGACGTTGGAAAATAAAGCCGAAAAAACAAAGGATTCAAAAAATGGTTCAATGTTTATAAAAGGTGGAAAATACAAATTGATTTTGCAAGGTACTGAAATTTTCTCGGACGGAAATTCTACTTGGACTTATTCTAAGGATGCTAACGAAATCACTATCAGTTCGGTAGAAGAAGACGAAGAGTCGATTGTAAGCAATCCTGCAAAAATTTTCGACCTTTATAAAAGTGGTTTCAAATACGCTTTGAAAGGTGAAGCCGAGGTGCAAGCAAAAGTAAAAGTTGACGGAAAAGAAACTACGGCAAAGAAAAATTGTTATGTAATTGACCTTTATCCCGAAAATCCTAAAGGCAAAGAATTTCATACCGTACAACTTTTGGTTGAAAAATCAAGCACTCAGATTGTTTGTATTGACATAAAATTCAAAAACGGTAGCGATCAGTTAATCGAAATCCTTGATTATAAGCCAAATGTTACGATGCCTGACAATCTTTTTATCTATCAGGAAAGCAAATATCCGGGTGTTGAAGTAAATGATATGAGATAATTTTGCTAATTTTAGCCCTAAAAAAAATTAAAAAGGGAAACCCTTAGTTATTAATGGGTTTCCCTTTTTTGTGTTAAAATGCTGATTATTAGTAAGTTTGTAAAATTAAAAAACATATTTATCTGAATAACAAATAATTCTGAATTTTTTTTTTGAAAAAAAACGTAAAAAAGTTTTATATATCAAATAAAAGGCGTATATTTGCAGACCGATATTTAAAGGACTAATATAATTTAAAAAAATATTAAAAATGACAAAAGCAGACATCGTAAACGAGATTTCTAAAAACACAGGAATCGAGAAAGTGACAGTTCAGAAAGCGGTCGAGGCTTTTATGGACACTATCAAAGAATCGTTGGTACAAGAAAACAACGTGTACCTTAGAGGATTCGGAAGTTTCATTATTAAGACAAGAGCCAAAAAAACGGCACGTAACATCTCTAAAAATACAACTATCGTAATTCCCGAACACAATATTCCGGCTTTCAAGCCTTCTAAAGTGTTTGTTAACGAAGTTAAAGATAATAAAAAGAAATAATAATTCTTAAAGTATAAACATTAAAAATTTAAAAACAAAATGCCAAGCGGAAAAAAAAGAAAACGTCACAAAATGGCTACGCATAAACGTAAAAAACGTTTGCGTAAGGACAGACATAAGAAAAAATAATAGTTTTTTAACCATTTTTTTAAGCGTCTGTTCATAAAAAAAGGAAAAAATAAAAGAGCCTGCCTAAAAAAAGTGGCGGCTCTTTTGGTATTTCCCAAAAAAAAGAATAACTAACCAAAAAATTCTTTTGCAAAAAGGTGAACAACGATTTAGTGATTAATGCAACTGAGTCGGAAATCATACTTGCCCTGCTTGAAGACAGCAAGCTTGTAGAAATACACAAAGAGAAGAGAAACCGTAATTTTTGTGTTGGAGACATTTATTTAGGAAAAGTAAAAAAAATAATGCCTGCCCTTAATGCGGCTTTTGTGGACGTTGGATACGAAAAAGATGCGTTTCTGCATTATCAGGATTTAGGACCGCAGTTTTCAACTTTTCACAAGTACGTGCAAACGGCTATTGACAACCCTAAAAATTCGCAACCTCTTCAAAGTATAAATCTGATGCCCGAGATTAACAAAAAGGGCAAAATTAGCGAACAACTATCTTCGGGTCAGAGAGTAGTTGTTCAAATAAGTAAAGAACCTATTTCAACCAAAGGTCCAAGACTTACTTCCGAGATTTCGATAGCCGGAAGAAACTTAGTTTTATTGCCGTTTTCCGACAAGGTGTCGGTTTCCCAAAAGATAAAATCCAAAGAGGAAAGGGAAAGGTTAAGACAACTTATTCAGTCGATTAAACCAAAAAACTACGGCATAATTGTAAGGACGGAGGCTCAAAACCGCCGCGTTGCCGTTTTGGATATGGAAATAAAATCGTTGGTTGAAAAATGGGAAAACGCTTGCAAAGTTATGGCTAACGGAGTGCCTCCGAAGTTGCTTGCAGGCGAGTTAGATGCAACTTCACTAAACGATTCTTTCAATAGTATAGTGGTAAATGATGTCGCAATATATCAAGAGGCTAAGACATTTATTGGCAGCATTGCTCCCGAAAAGGAAAAAATCGTAAAACTTGATACCGAACAGGTTTCAGTGTTTGACAGATATTTCAACGTTAACAAACAAATAAAAACACTTTTCGGCAGAACGGTAACATTCAAAAATGGTGCATACCTTATAATGGAGCATACTGAGGCGTTGTTTGTGATAGATGTCAATAGTGGTAATAGAGCATCTAACGTTGATCAGGAGGCAAACGCTCTTGAGGTTAACCTCGCAGCAGCCGACGAAATAGCAAGGCAATTGCGTTTAAGGGATATAGGCGGTATTATCGTAGTGGATTTTATAGATATGCACAAAAACGAAAATAAAAAAGCCCTTTACGATAAAATGCGCGAAGCAATGTCTTTTGACAAAACTAAACACAACATTCTGCCTTTAAGTAAATTCTGTCTTATGCAAATAACAAGACAGAGGGTAAGACCGGAAATGAAAATGACTACCGAAGAATCTTGCCCATATTGTGGAGGCACAGGTAAAATAACGTCAACTTTGCTGCTTGAAGACGAAATTGAAGATAGTCTGAAAAACATTTTGACCCAAAATGATAATATTGAAAAAAAATTGATTCTTAGGGTTAGTCCTATTGTAGCCGCATATTTAACAAAAGGAATTTTTTCCTTGCGACTAAAATGGATGCTAAAATATAAAGTCAAAATTAAAATTTTTGCCGACTCAGATTACGGCTTTATAAAATACGACTTCTGCGATGAGGATTTAAACCCTTTGAACAACTACTAAAAAAACAAAAGACCGAAAAAAACGGTCTTTTGTTTTTTGTCCTTATTAAAAAAATTGTTAAACTTGCAATTGTAAATCTATAAAATATGGATACAGAGCAAGAATTTAAAAATCAGATAGTTAAATGTAAGGACGTATTCTTGAAAAAAGCCTTAGATTATTCAACTGCATGGCGGATTATGCGTCCAAGTTCGATTACGGATCAAATTTTCATAAAAGCAAATAGAATTCGCTCTTTGGAAATGCTAAAAGAGCATTTGGTGGAGGAGGGCAGGGAGCCTGAATTTGTGGCAATGGTAAACTATTCTATTATGGGTTTGATTCAGTTGGAGTTAGGATTTGCTGATACGGCAGATTTAACGGTTGAGGACGCTGAAAAATATTACGACAAATATTCTAAGGCTGCTTTGGAGTTGATGCTCAAAAAAAATCACGATTATGGTCAGGCTTGGATTCAGATGCGCTCAACGAGCATAACGGATTTAATCTTAATGAAAATTTACCGAATAAAACAAATTGAAGACCACAACGGTAAAACTTTGGTTTCAGAAGGTATTGATGCTGGTTATTACGATATTATTAATTATTCTATATTCAACTTAATAAAATTAGAAAATGAAAAATCAGGAAATAATTGAAAAAACATCACTTAGAAGACGGATTTTTATCTTTTTGATAAGGATAATTTTGGGGGCGGTTTTTGCTTTTTCAGGTTTTGTAAAGGCAGTTGACCCGCTTGGGTCGTGTTACAAATTTACGGATTATTTTAATTTGGCGTTTAATATGCCATCGCTTTCAGCGTTTTCGTTGCCGCTTGCGTTTATACTTGCCGCTTTGGAATTTACTGTTGGTATAATGTTGATTTTCAATTTAAAACCAAGATGGGCTGTTTGGTTGGCGTTCGGTTTTGAACTTGTATTTTTGCCGTTGACACTATATATTGCAATCACAAATCCTGTTCATGATTGTGGCTGTTTTGGTGATGCGCTCGTATTGGATAATTGGACAACTTTTTATAAAAATATCGTTTTAATGGCGATGGTGTTGTTTCTTGTCTTTAATCGTAAAAGAATGGATAATCCGCTTTCAGACAATGTTGAACTTGGAATTTCGGTTGCTGTATTTTTGATGGCGATTGTTTTTCAGCATTTTATGTTAAGACATCTTCCTATTTTGGATTTTCGTCCTTACAAAATTGGTAACAATATTGCCGAAAAAATGCAAGTTCCTGCCGGTGCAGAGCGTGATGAATATGCAACTGTTTTGACCTACAAAAATAGCATTACGGGCGAAGTTAAGGATTTTACCGATAAAGATTATCCTTGGCAAGATACAACTTGGGTTTGGCAAGATACTAAATCAGTACTTGTTAAGAAAGGTTTTCAGCCTGAAATTCACGATTTTACAATTCAAGATTCTTTGGGTGTTGACCATACATATCAAGTTTTGAATTACGAAAAACCAGTGCTTTTGGTTGTAACTCACAAACTTGAAAAAAGCGATGAAGATGGTCTTGATATGCTTCGTCATCTTCAGAATCATGCTCTTGAAAAAGACTATTTGATTATTGGATTAACAAGTAGCAATTGGGACAAAATTTTACAGACAAAAAGCGAATTTTCAATTGATTTCCCATTTTTCCAAACCGACGATATTACACTTAAAACAATCGTTAGAGCAAACCCCGGAATCGTGAAACTTGAAAAAGGAACGGTAACAGGAAAATGGAATTTCAGGGATTACAAACTTGACTAAAAAGAAGCAAGTTTTAGTAAAAAAATAATCAAAATGGGATTTCTTGATTTCGGTTTTGTAGACTTAATAGACATACTTTTGAGCGCGTATCTGCTTTATATTCTGTATATAAAACTCAAAGATACGACCGCAATGAATATTCTTGCCGGCATTCTTATTGTTTACGTTTTATGGATGGTGGTAAAGGCTCTTGATATGTCGCTTATGAATACAATTATGGACAGGATTGCAAGTGTAGGTGTACTTGCACTTGTAATCGTGTTTCAGCAAGAAATCAGGAAATTTCTTCTTGAAATGGGAAACACTTCAACTTTCAAGAGGTTGTTTTCGTTAGAGAGAATTTTTCAGAAAGTCATAAAAAAATCCACTGAAGAACTCAATATTCCTGAAATCGTAAACGCTTGCACGCAGTTTGCTAAAGATTATACAGGTGCGTTGATGGTTTTTCCTAATCAGTCGGATTTAACAAGTATTGTTACAACGGGCGAAAAATTGGATTGTGCTATAACAGCCCGACTTTTAGGCTCGTTGTTTTTCAAAAATTCGCCTTTGCACGACGGAGCGGTAATCATAGAACAAGGCAAAATTACAGCCGCAAAATGTATATTACCTTTGACACAAAATCCAAACGTTCCTTCTAATATTGGCACAAGACATAGAAGCGCAATCGGTATGTCAGAAGTTTCTGATTCGCTTGTGGTGGTTGTGTCAGAAGAAAGAGGCGAAATTTCGTATTGCGAATATGGCAGTATCTGTCAGGACGTTACGCCGGCACAATTAGCCGACAAACTAAAAGAAAGATTTGCCGTTACAGAAACAAGAAGCGTAATTTCAAAACGTCATTTCATGGCACGGGTGCTGAATTTCTTAAAAGGTTAATGTAGTTTTATTTTTCTCCAATCACAAAACGAGGCTTGCCGAAAAGGTCGTTTTTCGATTCTATGGATTTAAATCCGTGATTTTTAAGAATTTGCATAGTTCCCAAAGATAAACTTTCGTTGATTTCAAAGAAAATTTTTCCGCCTAATTTTAAGTGAGTTTCAGCAAATTCGGTTATTCTTTTATAAAACTTTAACGGATTATCATCTGGAACAAACAATGCCGTAAAAGGTTCATAATCAAGTACATTTTTTTGCATAAAAAGTTTTTCGCTTTCTTTTACGTAGGGCGGATTAGATACAATTATGTCGAATTGCTTGTCTGTTTCAAAGGTAAAAATGTCTGTTAAAAAAAGTTTTAAGTTTTTGACATTGTATTTTTCGATGTTTTTTCTTGCGGTTTTGACGGCTTTTTCCGAAATGTCGCAACCGAAAAAAATAGCATTTGGATTTTTTAAAGCGCAATATATTGAAATACAGCCGCTTCCAACTCCAATGTCAAGACAATTAAAACCATCGCTAATTTGCTTGGAAACCATAATCGCTAATTCTTCGGTTTCAGGTCTTGGAATTAGTACGGAAGATTCTGTAAAAAGTTCTAAATCAAGAAATTGCGCACTATTAAAAATATATTCTAACGGTTCTGACTTTTTTATGCGATTTAAAATTTTGTCTAATTCGTCCAAACTAAAATCCAACATTTCTTCTTCCTGACAACTTAAAATTTTTGAAAGCGGAATGTCATAAAGTTTCAAAAAAAGAAAACGCACTATCTCTTTAACTGAGTTGTCATCTTCAAAAACTTCTTTTAAATTTTTTTTGATGTAGTTGTAAGTATCTTTTATTGTCATTTTTTTGTGTAAAAATTTAAATACCGCAGCAAAAATATAAATATTTTTTTTTAATTGTCCGAAAAAACTTATATTTGCAAAAAAATTTAGGTTATTATGGAAACTCAGTTTTTTCAAGTATTCAACGGACTTCCGATGGACGTTAACATTGTTAGAAAACATTTAGAAAAAAACGGAATTAAATGTTTTGTGAGCAACAAACACATAGAAGAAAAGAAAAATAAATGGTCGGAGCCGTCTTTCGACCCGACAGTAAGCCTTGAGGTAATATCATCTCAAGCAGAAACTGCACTTAAACTTATTGACGTATTCCTAAAAACCAAAGCAGAATAATTTTTTTTATGAGCAATATTGTAGCAATAGTAGGTTGTCCAAATGTGGGCAAATCAACACTTTTTAATCGTCTGACTCAATCGCGCGAGGCGATAGTTCACGAGACAGCAGGCGTAACACGAGACCGTCATTATGGAAAATCGGATTGGAACGGTAAAGAATTTTCGGTAATCGACACAGGTGGATATGTTAACAATTCGGACGATATTTTTGAAAATGAAATTCAAAAACAGGTTCATCTTGCAATTGAGGAGGCGGACGTTATTATTTTTATGACTGACGCAAAACTCGGTATTACAAGTGGCGACGAGGTAATTACAGAAATTTTAAGACGTAGCGAAAAACCTATTTTTCTTGCTGTCAACAAAACGGATAATCCTGACCTTCAGTTGGAAAGCAATGCTTTTTATGCGTTAGGATTAGGGGATATTTATACGATTTCAGCGGCAACGGGTTCTGGCACAGGTGATTTGTTGGACGCTGTGGTGGAAAATTTCAAAGAAAATACTATTGACGACGAAGAAGGAATTCCTAAAATTGCCGTTGTTGGTCGTCCAAATGTCGGCAAATCGTCGCTAATTAACGCTTTGACAGGTAGTGAAAGAAATATCGTAACGCCTATTGCTGGTACTACAAGAGATACAATCAACACCCGTTACAACAAATTTGGACACGATTTTATTTTGGTTGATACAGCCGGTTTGAGGAAAAAAAGCAAAGTTTCCGAAAATATTGAGTTTTATTCCGTGTTGCGTTCCGTTCGCGCAATCGAGGAGGCTGACGTTTGTATTTTGATGCTTGATGCTACAAAAGGTCTTGAATCTCAAGATATGAACGTTTTTCGTTTGATAAAAGAGAATAACAAAGGGCTTGTGGTTTGTGTCAACAAATGGGATTTGATGGACAAGTCGGAAAGTAATTCAACAAAAAAATACGAAGAATATATCAGAAAGGGGCTTGAACCGTTTTCGGATATTCCGATTGTGTTTACTTCAACCGTTACTAAACAAAGAATCCTTAAAGCGATGGAAGAAGCGGTACATGTTTACGAAAACAGAACAAGGAAAATACCTACAGGTCAACTAAATAGACTTATTCAGCAGTATGTTGAAGAAACTCCGCCGCCTGCATGGAAAGGCAAATTTATTAAGATAAAATATGCGACACAATTGCCGACGTATTATCCAACGTTTGCTCTTTTCTGCAACCTTCCGCAATATATCCGCGACCCGTACAGACGATATATTGAAAACCGTTTGAGAAAGGATATTGACTTTTGCGGTGTACCAATGAAAATATTTTTCAGGAAGAAGTAAAAAAAAACTTAGAATGAAAAAACATAGAATTTTATTTCTGTATTTAACTGTTTTAGTTTCAATACTTTGCTCTTGTGGAAAGTTGGAAACGTATTCCGAGTTGCCGTCAGTGGAGTTTGTTTCTGTTTATCTTGCTGACACTGTGGACGCATTAGGAAACGATGTAAAACTTCAAAACTTAAATCTTGAAGTTATAGACGGCGACGGAAATCTTGGTCTTAACTCTGAAGATACTGTTAATAGTTTTGCACCCGATTCTGAATATTATAACAATTTGTTTATCAGATTGTTTCAGAAAACAAACGGAAACTATATTGAGTTGGAGCAACTTTCAAAAAATCTTAAATACAGAGTTCCGTACAAAGCACCGATTGGTCAGAATAAATACCTCAAAGCCGAAGTAAAAATTAAGATTGAGATTCCTTTGGGTTATTTTGATTATGACACAGTGCGTTACGAAATCTTTGTATATGACAGAGATTTGAACAAGAGCGAGATTGCAACTTCTTGCGATATTCCTGCTCATGGACATGGGACTGTTTTCGCAAATGGTGAATGTTCGTTCTTTCAAGACGAGGAGGAAGATAATTGACAATGGAAAATTGAGAGTTGAAAAAAAAAGAGAATTTAATTATAAATATACGTAATTCAATTAAATAAGATGAAAAAAAGTCCTTTACAAATTGCAAGGGCGGCATATCAGCCCAAAATGCCGACATCAATTCAGAATGCGGCAAAATTAGTAGAAGGAAAAGCAACAGAATCAGTTGCTGACCAAGCCGATATTAAAAAACTTTTTCCTAACACTTACGGTCTTCCTATCGTAACGTTTGAAAAAGCAGATCAACAAATTGCTGCAAAAGCAATCAATGTAGGCGTTATTCTTTCAGGTGGTCAGGCTCCGGGCGGACACAACGTAATTTCTGGTATTTTTGACGGTATCAAAGCCCTCAACAAAGATTCTAAACTTTACGGTTTCTTAGGTGGACCTTCTGGTCTTGTTGACCACAAATACATCGAACTCACTTCTGATATTATTGACGAATATCGTAATACTGGTGGTTTCGACATCATTGGTTCTGGTCGTACAAAATTGGAAGAGGAGGCTCAATTCGATAAGGGTCTTGAAATCTGCAAAAAACTTAATATCAATGCAATAGTTATCATCGGTGGCGACGATTCAAACACCAATGCTTGCGTTTTGGCAGAATATTATTTGGCTAAAAAAACTGGTATTCAGGTGATTGGTTGCCCTAAAACTATTGATGGCGACCTCAAAAACGAAATGATTGAAACTTCTTTCGGTTTTGATACCGCAACAAAAGTTTATTCAGAGGTTATCGGAAACATCGAAAGAGATGCTAATTCGGCTAAAAAATATTGGCATTTCATCAAATTGATGGGACGTTCTGCAAGTCATGTTACATTGGAATGTGCACTCAAAACACAGCCTAACATCACCCTTATCGGTGAGGAAGTTGAGGCTAAAAATCAGACACTTGACGATGTTGTAACATACATTGCAAATGCTGTTAAAGCACGTGCAGACAAAGGTTTGAACTTTGGTACTGTACTTGTTCCTGAAGGACTTATCGAATTTATCCCTGCAATCAAAAAACTTATTCAAGAACTTAACGATATGTTGGCTGCAAATCAGGCTGAATTTGACAAGAAAACTGTTGACGATAAAATTAAATTTATTGTTGAAAACCTTTCAAAAGAGAACTCTGCATTGTTCTTGTCGTTGCCGCAAGCAGTTTCAAAACAACTTGCTTTGGAGCGCGATCCACACGGAAACGTTCAAGTGTCGCTTATTGAAACCGAACAACTTTTGGCTGAAATGGTTGCAAAAAAACTTGCTCAGTGGAAGAAAGAAGGTAAATTTAACGGCAAATTCTCAACACAACATCACTTCTTTGGTTATGAAGGTCGTTGCGCTGCTCCGTCTAATTTTGACGCTGACTATTGCTATTCGCTTGGTAGAGTTGCTGCATTGCTTATTAATTCGGGCAAAACAGGTTACATGTCATCGGTTAGAAACACCACAAAACCGGCTTCTGAATGGCTCGCAGGTGGTATTCCTATCACCGCTATGATGAATATGGAAAAACGTAGTGGTAAGATGAAACCAGTTATTCAGAAAGCATTAGTTAAACTTGATGGCGGACCTTTCAAATTCTTCGCTTCAAAACGTGATGAATGGGCAATTGAAACAGCATACGTTTATCCGGGTCCTATTCAGTATTTTGGACCTTCAGAGGTTGCTGACATCACAACAGAGACCATAAAACTCGAACATTAATTGGATTTTGTTATAAAATTAAAGCGGCTGTAAAATTTTTCAGCCGCTTTTTTTTATTTTGTTGATGATAATCAAAAGTGGTTTTAGTTTTCTAAAGTTCGGTTAAAATTTGATTTGTGTTGTGTAATTTTTTTTCATTTTGGTGATTAACAATTTATTTCTTCAAGTTTACCTGTAACGCTGTCAATAATAAACCCTCTTACAACTACATCTTTTGCCATAAGTGGATGATTTTTAACAGTATCAACAGTTTTACGAACAGATTCCTCGGTGTCGTGAAAGCCTTCGAGCCAGTGGTCGAGATTAATTCCACAACGCGAAATCATATCGAAAGTTTCGGGTTTGATACCACGAGCCACCATGTGCGCTTCAAACTCCTTGAAACTCATGTGGCAAGCACCACAATGACTATGCGCTACCACCATAATTTCGTTGACACCAAGTTCGTAAACTGCTACTAAAAGACTTCGCATTGCGCTGTCGAAAGGTGCAATTACAAGTCCGCCAGCGTTTTTGATAATTTTAGCATCGCCGTTTTTGAGTCCGAGTGCTGCGGGCAGTAGTTCGGTTAAACGGGTGTCCATGCACGAAAGCACAGCAAGTTTTTTGTCGGGATATTTTGACGTTACAAATTTTTCGTAACTTTTCGCGGCAACAAATTCCGCATTGTGTTTGAGTATAGAATCTATCATGTTAAAAAAAAATATTTAGTTTGCTAAAATAGAATAACCTTCTTCATCCGCTCCACCTGAGCCTTTACGACATTGAGCGTCGTGGTATCGGAAACAAACACCGAGTTCAAGCCCTGAGCCTCCTGTGCGGGGGCGTTGGTATAAGGGTCGCCCACCTGCCACTGTACATGTAACGGTTTGGCGAATCCGCCCCAGCCCCAAAAATTGCAGCCCGCAAACTTGCCTCCAGTTTCCGCATTGTCGGCAACAAGCGAGAAAACATACTTGTAATAGCCGTCGCGACCATTGGTCGGTGTATTGAGGTCAAATTTAAAACCATCGCGAGGGTAGCAACCTCTCTCGCCGTCGGAGCCTACGAGGATGCGCAGGTTGTCGATGTCGATGCGCCTCATCTCGTCCAACTCGCGGGCAAGTCTCTCACGGTCGCCGCCCTGACCCTCAGAGCCAAGGATTGCGCCGTACCAAAAATTGGTGCCGACGTAGTAATAAGGCTTGCCGTCCCTTACGAAATGTCCGTTGTCAACTTTGACGAAATTATCGGACATAGTTTCACGGTCTTGACATGCGGTCGCCACAACAGCAACCACCGTCAGCAATAACAAAAATCTTTTCATTTCTTAATCGTTAAGGTGTTCAAACAGTATAGTAATTAGTTGCAAAAATAGTTAATTTTTATGGCTTTACAACTAATTTTTTGTGAAAAATAAATATTATCTTTGCGTCATCAAACAAAAAGAATCACATTATGAAAAAACAAATTTTTATCGCCTCACTTGCGCTTGCTGTAGCGGCGTGTGGCGGCAGTCAAAACCCTAATAGCAACAATGACGGCAACAACAATGCCGACAGTGTAAAGTCTAATATTTCAACTACTTCTGCACAATCGGTGTCAAAATACAAAACCGTCAACTGGAAAAAAGTACTCTGCACCATCGACGACCACGGCGACACTATGATGCTCAACATCTACGACGACAAAAACCGAATCACAAAATCGCTCGAAAACATCGAAAACGGTGTCGCCGAATGTGAAACCGTTTACAAATACAACGGCAACAAAGCGACTGTAACATATTCGTGTGAAGAAGGTCTTGAAGATGAAATTACTTACGCCGACGACAAGTGCGAAAAAATCATCGAAAAAAGTGGGCAAAGCTACCAGTACGACAGTCAAGACCGCATCTCAAAAATTGTCATCGGCAACAATGAAATCACCTACACCTACGAAACCGACCCGAAAACAGGCAACACAATTATAAACATCAACGATGCCGGCATAATCCACGAGGAGCACCGCGACAAGCTCAATCGCATTGTCTATCAGTGCGAAATCGACAATCTTGACGCATACAGCACTACATACGAATATCACGACGATTACGCCCTTGCCACCGTCGAAAACACCATCGTTCCAAAAGGCGACGACGGCGTTCCCAATCCCGACGAAGCCTACGAGGACACTTGGCAATATACGGTCTATTTCTTGAAAGAATAACGCAAAAGGTTTCTCATTGATAGCCAATTATTGGCTGGGTATGTTGGCACATGGCTTTTTCATTCAAACTTTTTTAAACAAAGAATTAAACGAATAGGAATATAGTGTAAGTGTATTTGTTTAATTCGTAAAATTTAAAATTAACTTGTTGATTTTAAATTATTTGTTTAATTAATTTATTCGTTTTATTCGTTTAATTCTTTGTTCAAATGAATTTGACGTTGGCATTATAATACGCAAGTGCCTTACACCACCTCAATCTTCACATCGTGATGTGCCTTACGCTTGCTCCAGCCGATGCCGACAAGGAGTATCTGACGTGAAAAACCTTGCAACGCCGCCGGGTAGTTCTTGTTTTTTATCTGGTCGATTGCTCCAAGTGCCGACTTTTTGCTTTTGAGCTCGACTACTATTGCGGGGCGTGTGGACTTTGGCAGTGGAATGAAAACCATGTCGGCAAAGCCCTTTCCAGCAGGCTGTTCGCGGAAAATTTTATAGTATCTTTTGGCGGCGTAATACGCCAAGGTGATTGCGCACGCCATCGAGTTTTCGTCCTTGTATTTTATGATGGACGACGCCTCAAAACGGTACTTGTCGAAAGCCTCGGAAATATAATCTACGTCCTGCGCTATAGTCTTGTTAATCAATTCCAAAGAATCGTACAAAGCCTTCGACACCTCGCCCCAGCCAGCGCGTCCTATCGAAAGACTGAACTCTCCTGCAACCTCAGTATTAGGAATCCTCACGGTGCTGTCTTCGGGACTGAAAGACAGATAGCCAAGGTGCGCAAGCAAAGTGAGAACGTCATCGCTCGTGTCGATATTTTTCATGTCGTTGCGGAAACTTGCTGTCTTAATCGTAACGCTCTCGCCATTGAGCATCTTGATGATTTTTTGCTGAACATCGTCATGGTCGATTTCGATGTAATGCTCGATTGTCGTATAGGCGGCAGACTTCGACCAATGGCTGTTGTATTCGCCGTCCTCCACCGACAGCATCACAGAATTTGGGTTGAAGATAGATTTTTCGTTTCCAATGACATAGCCGTCGTACGCATGGCGCATCAAATCGATGTTCAGTCCGTGCTTGCTGCAAATCTCGATTACCTCGTCGGGGGTAAAGCCATAATATTTTGCCGTCTTTGCGGGGCGGATTACGCTGTACTCGTCAAAATTGTTGAGTGCCGACTGCGATTCCACTTTTATAATCGGCAGTATGCCAGTCATATACACCAACAGAAAAACATCGTCAGCGGTGTTCGATTTGAACATCGAGCGCAGGAAATTGACATACTATGTCCCGTACCAACTTGTCCCACTCATCGATGATTAGGACAAAGCGGTCGCCGGTCTTGTTGTGGATTTCGTCAAGAGCCTTGCTCAATACATCGGTTTCCTCCAAAAATGGATATGAATCTTTTATGTCTTTAATGATTTCTTTTTGAGAATCTTCCACAACGGAATTTTCGTCCATAAACGAAAACTTGTTCCAGTCGATATAAATCGTCGGGTACTTGTTGCGGTGTTTTTCGTAACTTTCAGATTTTGAGATTTCCAAATCACCAAACAGTTCCTCCGACTTCGACTTCCTATCGTAATAGGCATAAATCATCTTTGCGGCTACCGACTTGCCGAATCGCCTCGGGCGTGACACACATATATAGCGGTGCTGAGTTCTGATGTTTTCGTTCAACAACTCTATCAACCCCGACTTGTCAACGAAATCGGAGGTCTTTATTTCTTGGAAGGCGAGATTG
>CAJOGF010000051.1 GCA_905233995.1 uncultured Bacteroidales bacterium
TCAACTTTTCAAACGGATTACCTTTTAATAACTGTTTTGAATACATAGAAGCCGCGTTAAAAAGCGTCCGCGAAAAAAATTCTTTATTCCAATAATTTTGCATTTCAACAATAAAGCCACGACCTTTATTGTCGGTGCAACGAACATCAACTATTGAATATTTTTTCGCCAGATTTTCGGGGACATTTTCGGCGGTAAGATATTCTACTTTTTCAATTGTCATGCCTTCGGGTAAGGGCAAAAGGGCATTCAAAAGGCTTTTGACGAGATTTTCATGCTCGCCAAAAACCTTTTTAAACGTTAAGTCTACTTTTGGATTTAAGTATTTCGACATAATCAATTCACTTCTAATAATGTTTTGACGCAAAGATAAGTCAACTTTTCGGAAATTGCAAAAAAAGAATCACTTCTCCACCACCCAGTCCGTTATTGTCCTGACGTTGTTTTCCAACGAAATATTGACACCAATCTTTACGATTTCGCGACCGTCGTACTTGTAGGGTATGGCGTAGTTTTTGGAGTTGATTTGCGCCAGAGCGTCCTGCGCCGAGCCGTCCACTTTGAGTTCAAGGACAAAGATGTTTTTCTCGTTTTTGATGACAACATCTGTGCGTCCAACGGCAGTGTTGACCTCAACAGCGGTATAGAAGCCGAGCCACGTGAACATCACATAAAGTATTGTCTGAAAATGTTTTTCCTCCTTGTTGTTCAAAATGTTGGGGATTTCGGAGAGGAAATCTTTGAGGAAAGTCATCGCATCGTCTATCTGACCAGATTTGAGGGCGAAATAAAACTGTTTCATCGAAACCTTTCCTGAAGAAATGTTTCTCGGAAAATAATAAGACATCATATTCTGCATCATTCCAACGCGAACTTCGTTGTTGGGATAGTCCAAAACGTATGTCTGCCCCTCTTCATCGTAACCTTTGATTGTCAGGTAGCCAGCCTGATAGAGAATCGGCCAAAGACTGTCGTAGTCTTCGGGCGACACGTCAAAATCGTCGGCAAACAAAGTCTTAGGCACGAGTTTCATAATGTCGGCGTTGTGGCGTTTGAGGTGGTCGATTATGTATGACGAGGTCGCCGTGCCAAACCAATGGTTTTTGAGTTTGCCCTCGGTTAAGGCGTTCAAGATACTTGTGGGATTGAACATCGCGGGCGAATTTTCGCTGAAATGGTAACAATCATACTGATAAATCAACTGCTCCATCATTTTTTCGTAAGTGCAGTTGTGTTTCGCCGCCAACAATTCGATGTCGTCGTGTAGATAATGTTCAAGTTCGTCGTGCGTTATGCCGCAGATGTCAGAAAACTGTTCCCACATCGAAATCTTGTCAAGGTTATTGATTGTGGAGAATATCGACACTTGCGAAAATTTGGATATGCCAATGATGAACACAAACCGCTCGTCCTTTTCGCAGACTTTGAACTGCTGGTAAATTTCTTGAAGTTTGGGTTTTACTTCCGCAAGTTTGCCGTCGTAAAGATGAGCGTTGAGCGGCGCGTCGTACTCGTCGATGAGTACAACTACGTTTCTGCCGGTCTGGGCTTTGGCTGTTTTGATAAGGTTATAAAAGCGTGCGCCGTTGCTTAATTTGTCGTTGATAGGTATTGAAAACCTTTTCTCGTATTCTTCGAGTTGGATTGCAATTGACGAAGACATTTTATCAAGTTCCACATCCTTTACCGCCGACATGTCGAGTTGTATGACAGGATACTGTATCCAATCCTTCTCCAAGTCGTAGATTTTCAGGCCTTTGAAAAGCTCTTTCTTGCCCTCAAAGTATGCGCACAAGGTATTTACCAACAACGATTTTCCAAAACGTCTCGGTCGCGAGAGAAAGACGAACTTCCTACTGCCAATCATTTCGTACATACGCTCGGTCTTGTCAACATAGAGGAAGCCTTCTTTGATTATCGACTCGAAGTCGGCGCGTCCTGTGGGATATTTATGCGGAGTCAACATGGTTTTGCTCATTTAAATGATTTGAGGCAAAGATAATGGAAGTTTTCGGGAAATGCAAAAAAAGACCGCCGAAAAAATGTAGAGCATTTTTCAGCTGTCTTTTAATGTGTTTTGTCTTGGTTGGGCAAAACAGATTTAGTAAATTCTACAGACCACGCACAAGCCGTACAGAGTACTCGCTGCCGACGTAGTCCGAGCCCATGGTCGCGTAGCCGTTGTAGAAGCCCAAGATGTAGGCGTTGTCGTCGTCGTAGGACTCTCCCGACCAGTAGCTGCCCACGAGTCCGTCGTTGTCGCCGCTGTTGAGACCAGCCGCGGGGAAGAACACCGAGCCATAGTCATTGCTGAATTTCCAACCATTTGTTCCATTTTCTGTTGTCCATCCATCGCTTGGTGTAACAGCAAGAAGTTTGTCATACTCGTCTTTTGTCGGCAATCTGTATCCTTTGTCATTTGCTGCCTTATATTTGTCACAGTCAGAAAAAATAAACTGCTCGTCTGTCGCATTGGAGGTACACCAAAGAACCGACAAGCCGAGGTCAACGCCATCGGTGCGGTTGGCGTTGTAAAGATTGAACAAAATTTTTTATGTTAAATTTTTGAGATTTCAGAATTTTTCCAAAACGCGATTCACTTCATCAATCGGAATTGAAAGTTGAGAAGCAATTTTATCAGGTGAGGCTCCCAAAGAAGCAGAAAGTTTTATCATTGCTGATAACTGATTCTTGGTTTCTGCCAACTGATTTTGTTGTTCTGCCAACTGTTGCTTTGTTGCAGTCAACTCAACTTTAGTTTCCTTTAACTCGTCTTTAAGGTCTTCTTTTTCTGCTTGCTCAATTGTCCACATACGATGAACGTAATCTTCGAGGTCAAGGTCGCCACGAAGTTTGTCGTCAGAGGCTGCATGGAACAAGCGACGGAAAACAACGTTGAAATCCGATGTTTCGTCCTCGTCTTCGGTGAGTTCAAGAAACTTTGAGTCATTCTCCACCCTATAACGTTGGTCAAAAGCACGAAACAACTTTTCTAACGGTTTTTTCGGACGCTCAGGCAAAAACGGTAACTGTATAATGTAAAGGTCGTATGTCATGCCTTTGATAAACTCACATTGAGTCTCAAAATTCAAAACATTATCGTCCTCATCGGTAAAAACTGTACGACCCTTTATTAAGGGGTACTCAAAGCCTTTCCCAAGTCCGTGTCCAAGAATGAAAATACCGTAAATATGACGCGGTTTCTTTACTTGATAAGGCGTTTTGTCTTTGTCGCGACGATGTTTGGTGATGATGTCAGCATTGCTTTCACTCGCCATCTGAATACCAAAATACCGACGAAAACGCATCACTTCGTCAGGCTCAGAGGCTTTTTGAAGTTCTATCGTTACAGTCTCCCTTGTGCCGTCAGAATTTTCAATGACACCAGCAAAGTCAATACGGAGAAGCTGCAACTGATTGTCGCCTTGATAAGCATGGTCATGTCCTTGAATATCAACGTCAACAATCTTCTTGTTGAGAATGCAACCAAGAAGCACTTTGGCAGACCTCTTATCTTCCATCAAATACTTAAAAACAGTGTCGTATATAGGATTACAAACTTTTGCCATAATATTTTTAGTTTTATGACCACAAAAATAAAAAAAACACTTGATATTTCAAATTAATTCAATATTAAAAAAATTTCCAAAGATTTTCAGAAAGAAAACCAAAAAGAAAAGCCTTTTCACGATTTTTATCATTTGTTTTAATAATTTGTTTTGGCGAAAATAACCTTTCCAACTCCTCTAAATCAGAACTAAAACCACTTGTCAAAACAAGATAATCAAAATGTATTGGAGTTTCAACAAAATAATCCAACATTTCTGAACTATTTAAAACCAAAATCGTTTTGTCATCAACAAAAAATACACAATCTTTGGGTCTTGACAAACTGTCAATTGACAAAAACGAAGTTACAGAAGTCTTTTTGAACTTTTTCATTGTCTCCAACGGTCTAAAACTAAAATCTTTTGTTTTTGAAATTACAACGCAACTATCTGAATTAAAAATACTTATACATTCTTTTAAACCACAATTCCAAACCACAAGATTGTCAGAAGAAACAACACTCTTATAAATTATACATGAAATCAAGAATAATATAAACACAAAAAGTGAGAATTTTAAGGCTCTTATCTTTTTATAAATCAAATATATAACAAATACAACAACAGAACAATACGCCAAAAAAGCAGAAAACTTGGTCATAAAAATATTTTCAATGCAACCTCCTGGAAGATTTTCAATCCATGACACCGAATTTATCAAAAGATTTAACAGAAAATTCAATCCTTTAAAAACAAAATCAGACAGAAAAGTCAAAGGATTAAATACCAAAAGTGCAACTCCAAAAATCATAATCAAAAAAGCAAGCGGAATAACAATCAGATTTGTCAACATAAAATAAACAGGAAAAATTCTGAAAACCAACATACTTAAAATGCCCGTCCCAACTTGCGCTGAAATAGAAACACAAAGAAGTTGAATAAAATAGTTAGCAATATTTTTGCTGACACAAACCAAAACACTATCCGTTACGAAATTCACTTTCAACAAAAATCTATCGAAAAGCGGCACAACCGCAAGTATCGACAAAACAGCAGAATAACTTAGCAAAAAGCCAACATTGAAAATCAAAAACGGATTAATCACCAACAACACAAAACAAGAAAATGCAAGGGTTGCGTATGAAGAAGAATGTCGACTCAAAACTTTTGAAAATGCAAAAAAAGAAAACATCAACGCTGACCTCGACACACTCGGCGTAAAACCCGTAATCATAGCAAAAAGCCATAACAAAACAATTGTTAAGCAAAATTTCAAAATACGCCCCCTTTGAGAATAATCCAAAAACTTCAACAAAAAATCTAAAATCAAAACTATAATACCTGTATGAAGACCTGAAACCGCAAGAATATGCATTGAACCACTTTTCTGAAATTTAGAAATCGTTTCTTCGTCCAAATCACTTTTGTATCCTAAAGTCAAAGCCTCCAAAACGGCAAGCGATTGCTCCGAAAATTCACAACTTCGATATATAGAAAGCAATTTTTCACGCATTTTTGCACCGTAAAAAGTAAAAGACTTTTTTGAGGCTTTTTCAAGAATTTTGTATTCATTTTTTTTGATATAAACACTACAAAAAACACCTTGACGTTGCATATATTTTGCAAAGTCAAATTCAAAAGGGTTTTGAGGATTTTTAATCGGACTAATTAGAGAGGCAAATGCTATCAAATCGCCACATTCAGGCAAAGAATCTTGTTTTTCAAAATATGCCAAAACATTAGAATTTTTATGCAGAGAAGAATCATAAACCGAAATCAAAGTTTTGAAAGTTTTGGCTTTTTCTTCCAACGGCGTTTCTACAACGGCTATTTTCAATTGATTGTCATAAAAATTATTGTTCGGGGCTTCGCACTTTTGAAAATTGTAGATAAAAATTCCGAAGAAAAACCATAACGCATAAAACGAAAAACCATGAATAAAAACAAATTTACGTCCAAGTTTTTTTACAGGAAAAAATCGAAAAAAAAGAAGAAAAAAAACGATGCCTAAAAGTCCTACCAAAATTCCGCATTGAAAAAAATCTTCCGAAATAATTCCGAGGATTGTCCCCGTCAAAATTCTAAAAATCGGAAAACCGCTGAAATTTTCGGCAAAAGTTCCCTTAGGCATCGCTTTTTACACTAAAAAATTCAAAACCTTAAAAATAGAATTGCAAACGGGTTTGAAGCGCATTATATGCTTTGTCATCAACACCAGGACGGTCTTTAAACGATGCCAAAACATAGTTTAATTTCACATTGAAATGCTTGTTGATGAAATAGTTGAAACCTAATTCAAAATCAGTTTGCTTACCATAATCATCTAAATCAAGATAATCAACTCTTGCCAAAACTTCTAATGTTCCCGGTGCTGAATTAGTAGGCAAAGCAGTTGTTTTGTTATATTTCTGCTGATCGCCAATAATTTGATAAGAAACCTGTCCCCAAGTACCGAAAGCACTTTTACTATCACCATCGCCAAGAGGATTAATGTTAGCACCCATAACATGAGCCTCCAACAACCATTTTGATTTTATGAAAAGCATTTGACCTTCATAACGCTCTGTATTATTAACTTCACCGTATGCCGCTGAAAAAGAAGGTCTTGTGCCTGTTGCAAACGAAACTGGCGTAGTTCCTGAAATTTTGTATTCTTTGTTAGCATTGTCAGTATACAAAAATGCACCACCAATATGGAAAACGGTTGTTTCGTTGAAAACTGGTCTCCAAATAAGTTGTGCTGCAAGGTTAAAACCTGCATTTACTGCTTTCAATTCGTCAGAAGCACCATTAGAATAGAAACCTGCTGACAAATTAAGCGGGTCGGTTGTATAAAGGTAGTTAACACCAACTTTTCTTGCCGGACAGAACGCCATATCAACAGAACCGTCTTCAACAAACTTGTAGTTAATACCAGTTAATTTGATACCATAAGGCATAAATTGATTACCAAAAGTTATCTTATTATGGTCGTTTAAACCATATTTAATTGTAACGTCCCTAAACGAAATTTTACCCTCGTTTGTATAACAAATCTCAACCTTGCCTTCCCATTTCTGATACGTACCAACAAAGCCAAGACGAGTATCACCGATAACCATCGCATTATCAACCTGACCGTCATTGTTACGATTCAAAAATGTACCAGCATCAAGATTTGTTCTTCCAACAAACTTGAGTTTGAAATCAGAATCATTAGAAGGAGCAACTGTTATCTGAGCCTCCGCTTGAAATCCCAAAGCAGCCAATGAAGCCGCTAAAAAAGCATTTCTTAATTTTTTTTTCATTTTTTTATGTATTTTTGGTGAATTAAATGTCAATAATTAAGCAATCAACAAAAATTGCACCACAAAATTATGCTTTTTATTTTATAAACAAAAATGATAAGTATTGTATTTCCGTTATCAAAATGTTGTAAAATTATACTTTTTTAATTCTTTATTAACGAAAGCCCAATACGATTTCTATCAACATCTACGCTCAAAACTTTTACCCTTACGGCTTGATTGATTTTCAAGACGTTAGCGGGATTAACAGGTTTTTGTCTTGTGCCGCCAAATTGCGAAATATGTATCAAACCACTAACATGAACGCCCAAATCTACAAATGCACCAAAATTTGTAACGTTAGTTACAACACCGTTAAGTTCCATACCTTCTTTTAGGTCGGTGATTTTTTCGACGTTTTGTTCAAATTCAGGTGCTTTGAACTCGCCACGAGGATCGCGCCCCGGTTTTTCAAGTTCTTTCATTATGTCGGTTAAAGTAGGAAGACCTGTTTTTTCGTCAACATATTTATTAATGTCGATTTTTTTGCGTACTTCCTTATCTGAAATCAATTGTTTGACATCACAGCCCAAATCTTTTGCCATTTTGTTGACAATATAGTATTTTTCGGGGTGAACGGCAGAATTGTCGAGAGGATTTTCTGCGCCTTCAATTCTCAAAAAACCAGCGCATTGTTCAAAGGCTTTTTCGCCCATTCGCGGAACTTTTTTCAGTTGGTCACGACTTGAGAACGCTCCGTTTTCTTTTCTGAAATTGACAATATTTTGCGCTAACGTAGGACCTAAACCCGATACGTATGTTAAAAGATGTTTTGAAGCCGTATTAAGATTAACACCAACTTGATTTACACAACTTTCAACCACTTCGTCAAGACTTTCTTTAAGTTTTGTTTGATTAACATCGTGCTGATACTGCCCTACTCCTATTGATTTTGGGTCTATTTTTACGAGTTCTGCCAACGGGTCAAGAAGTCGGCGACCTATCGAAACAGCCCCTCTAACGGTAATATCATAATTCGGAAATTCTTCACGAGCAACCTCCGAGGCAGAATAAATAGATGCCCCACTTTCCGATACAATATAGACATTAATATCCTTGTCGAATCTAATTTTTTTGACAAAACGCTCTGTTTCACGACTTGCAGTACCGTTGCCAATCGCAATACAATCCGATTTGTATTGTTCTACAAGAGTCGTAATTTTTTTCATGGCCTCAAATGCTTCTTTCATGCCCGAATGAGGGTAAATGGTCTCGTTATGAAGAAGATTGCCTTGCTCGTCAAGACAGACAAGTTTGCAACCAGTACGAAAACCGGGATCAAGAGCCAAAATACGTTTTTTCCCCAATGGAGAGGCAAGTAACAGATTCTTAAGATTTTCTGTAAAAACATTTATTGCCTCTTCGTCTGCTTTTTCTTTTGCAAGATTAGAAAATTCTGTTTCCATGGAAGGCTGAAGAAGACGTTTATAACTATCTTCAGCAGCAAGTTTTATTTGATTGGCATTTTTGCCATTACCTTTAACAAATTGTTTTTCTATTATATAAAGAGCATTTTCATCTTCTGGTTTGACAGTTATTTTCAAAAAGCCTTCGTTTTGTCCCCTCATCAAAGCAAGCAAACGGTGCGAAGGAATCCTCGAAAGTTTTTCGCTGTAATCAAAATAATCCTTAAACTTTTGAGCCTCTTGAACTTTGTCTTTTACAACCTTTGAAAAAATAACCGCCTCCCGCTTATAAAGATTACGCATACGATTACGAGTTTCAACATTTTCGTTGATAGCCTCAGCAATAATATCTCTTGCCCCTTGAAGTGCCTCTTCGATATTTTCAACCTTGTCGTTTAAATATTTTAATGCCACCTTTTCGGAATCTCCATTCTGCTGAAGAAGAATTATATTTGCAAGAGGTTCAAGGCCTTTTTCTTTTGCAACCATAGCACGAGTTTTACGTTTTTGTTTGTATGGAAGATAAAGGTCTTCAAGGTCAGTCATTGAGATACAATCGTTAATTTTTTGTTTCAGTTCTTCGGTGAGTTTCCCTTGACTTTCAATACTTTCAAGAATAGAAGTTTTACGCTTTTCTAATTCTTCATATTTTTTTATTTCGTCCTTTATCTGACTTACTTGCACTTCGTTAAGAGTGCCAGTTTGTTCTTTTCTGTAACGGCTGATAAAAGGCACGGTTGCACCTTGAGAAAACAAAAATGCAGTATTTTTTACTTGAATTTCCCTTATACCGAGTTTTTCAGCAATAAGTTTAATGTATTTTTCGTCCATTTTTTCTTTCTTTTTTGGATTTTAATATCGCAAAAATAACAAAAATAAACTTTCAGTAAAAAAATATTGCAAATAAAAAAAAATTTTATTTACTTTGGTCTGACAAAAAACTGAATGTTCAAGTTTTTATCAAAAAGGAGTTAACACTTTGGCTTACAATATTTTAATAGCGGATACGGATATTGATAGTTGCAACGCAATGGCTCAAATTTTGTGCAGCGATTCTTCGGTGGTGTACTCTGTGTACACGTGTCAAAACACCGACCCGATATGGAAATTGTTGCAAATCCATAGGTTTGACCTCATACTTTTATCTTCGCAAATCTCAGGAAATAAGGGTTTTGACGAAATCAAAAAGATAAAATACAAATACCGTTATATTCCTGTTATAATTTTGATAGAAGAACTCTCTGGCGCAATAATCAATTTAGCCTTAAACAGCGGAGCGTCAGACTACCTAAGAAAACCAATTGAAGAAATTGAGTTTAAGGCGAGGGTCAAAACAGCCCTTATGTTAAGAGAGGCTATGCTTGAGGTTGAAAACAAAAACCGCAGAATCGAAAGCCAAATTTACGATCTCAACAAACTTTCGCTAATCGTAAAACAAACCGACAATTCTGTAATAATTTTTACCCCAGACGGTCATGCCGAATGGGCAAACGAAGGTTTTTTCAAAATGTATGGCTATAATTTTGAAGAATTTGTCCACAAATACGGCAGCGAAATTACGGGTTTTAGTTTCAACAAAGACATAAAAGAATATTGGAGAAAACTTTTTGAAAGAAAAAAAACAGTAAATTATACCACACGTTGTAGAGTAAAATATGGAGCGGTAAAGTGGATTCAAACCACCCTCACCCCTATTTTTGACGGTTCGGAAATAGAAAAAATTATCGCCATAGAAAGCGACATAACACCGCAGAAATGTGTGGAGTTGAAACTTGTGAAACGCAACGAAGAAACTCAACGTCTGATGCATAGTCTTAAAGAGGCTAATCAGCAATTGGAAAAACAACGTAGCGAAATACTTGAACAAAACCGCATGATAGAACTTGAAAGGAACAAGGCTGACGATTTACTTTTGAACATTCTTCCAACATACGTTGTTACCGAACTCAAAAGCATGGGTTACGCCTCGCCGAGAAGTTATAAAATGTCAACGGTGATGTTTACTGATTTCAAAGGCTTTACCAAATCGTGCGAAAATCTTACGCCAGAACAAATTGTTGACGCATTGGACTTTTTCTTTTCTAAATTCGACGATATTATTTCGTGTCATTACATTGAAAAAATAAAGACCATAGGCGATTCGTATATGTGCGTAGGCGGCATACCGTTAAGAAACCGTTCAAACCCATTTGATGTGGTTTTAGCAGGCTTGGAAATTCGTCATTTTATGGCAACATACAAGGAGCGTTATCCCGAAAAAACACTTCCAGATTGGCAACTTAGAATCGGGATACACACAGGAAGTCTTGTTGCTGGAGTGGTAGGAAAAATAAAATTTGCATACGATACTTGGGGAGATTCGGTCAACGTTGCAAAACGCATGGAAAGTGCCGACGAAATAGGTGCCGTCAACATCTCCGCAGACACATATAAATATATCAAAAATTATTTTATTTGTAGGCACAGAGGTAGCATTGAAATAAAAAATCACAAAAGCGTTGATATGTATTTTGTTGATAGGCTGAAACCAGAGTTTTCTTTAGACGAAGACGGCATTTACCCTAACGACAAGTTTATTGAACTTTTAAACGAAATTTAATCCATGAAATACCATTTGGTAACCCTTGGCTGTCAGATGAATATATCTGACTCCGGCAGAGTAAAATCATACATAGAAAAACTTGGATACCAACACACCGACAATCCACACGAAGCCGATTTGCTTGGTGTGATTGCTTGTTCGGTGCGTCAAAAGGCAATAGATAAAGTTTATAATCTGATAGCAGTTTGGAATCGTCAGAAGAGTTCGCGACCACTCACGACATTTCTCACAGGTTGCATTTTGCCCGACGACAGAGAAAAGTTTTTGAAAAGTTTCGACATGGTTTTTGACATGAGAGATTTAACCAATTTCTCAAAAATGCTTTCAGAAAAAATCCATGAAGGAACTTATTACCCAAAACTTTCGCGCGAAGAGCAGGCCTATCAGATGGATTATTTTTGGAAGTTGGAAGGCCGTCAGCCCGACAAGTTTGAAGCCTTTGTGCCGATTCAAAATGGTTGCGACAAATTCTGTACATATTGTGCAGTTCCCTATACACGCGGACGGGAAGTTTCGCGCTCGTCGGCAGAAATTGTTGAAGAGGTAAAATGCCTTGTAAATGCTGGTTTTAAGTCGATTACGCTTTTGGGACAGAATGTAAATTCTTACGGTCTTGACAAAAAAGGCAAAGAAATCAGTTTTGCGCAGTTGTTGGATTTAATCGGACGTTACGGCGACGAAAGCGGCAAAGAGTTTTACGTATACTTTACTTCGCCGCATCCGAGGGATATGACGGTGGACGTTTTGGAGACAATCGCAAAATACAAATGCCTTGGCAAATGGATTCACATTCCAATCCAAAGCGGTGATTCTGAAATGCTTAAACGTATGAACCGCAAATACGACATCAACCGTTATCGTGAAGTAATCGCCGACATTCGCAGGATACTTCCCACGGCTACAATTTTCACCGACATC
>CAJOGF010000052.1 GCA_905233995.1 uncultured Bacteroidales bacterium
AGGCAACAATAATGATGGTATCTTCTGGCCATTCGTTCCCTACCAGTTTTTTGAGGGCTTCATAGACATTTAAACTATGACTTAATAAACCTCCTTCAAAGGAATGTCAGCCGTCCCCGTAAAAAGACTCAAAAGAAAAAAACAAATAGTAATTACAGCACAAAAAAGCCTCATCTTTGTTTTTAGTTTTCAACAACAATTGTACTTTTAGAATTATCAAACGGAGTTTTTTTAACACGAATTTTTGCCGAAATTCTCTCCTGAAGTTCTTTTACATGAGAAATAATTCCGACTTGTCGTCCCGTAGTTTTTAGTTTCTCCAACATCGTAATTACATGATTTAGAGAGTTTTCATCAAGAGTACCAAAACCCTCATCTATAAACAACATCGAAGGCTGATGATTTCCGCTAATCATATCCGAAAGCCCTAAAGCCAAACAAAGGGACACCATAAAACTTTCACCACCAGAAAGAGTTGAAGAAGGTCTTTCTGACCCCATTTCCAAATCATTAACAAAAATTGCCAAAGAATCGCTCTGACATGTAAGTTGATATTTATCAGAAAGTTTGCGCAAATTGTAGTTGGCATTTTTCAGCAAAATATTAAGAGTGAAGTTTTGTGCATAAACTCTTAATTTCTTGCCGTCAGAGGCTCCTAAAGCCGAATTAAGCGAAGCCCAATCTTCAAATTCTTTAGAAAGTTTTTCTTTATCTTTTTTAATTTTTAGAACTTTTTCTCGTTCAATTTTGTCTTTTTCTAATTCAAGATTTAGAAAATTTATCCGTTTTGACAACTCCTCTAAAGTGTTTTTTAGCGAAGAAATTTCAGTTTCTAATTCTAATACATTTTTTGAAGTTTGTCCCTCTTTGTTTTGATGGTTTTCAAGATTTAATTTTGCGTCCAAAAAAGATTGCATTGCCTTAATATAATCGTTGGAAATTTTTTCTGACTTTGCTTTTAAATTTGGCAAAGTATCTTTTGGAAGTTGCAACAAATCCATGGCTTTTGGGTTAGAAAAATTCCAATCAGAATACAACTTATTAGCCGAAGAAACAATAAAAGAAAAATCATTTTTTTCTTTTGTTTCTTGCTCGAAAAGCGAAATTTTCATCAACGAATTATTTTTTGTATTTTCCTTTAATGCGGCTAAATCTTGCGGCAAAGTTTCAAGGCTATTATCTTCTAAAATTACCAAAACCTTCGCATTATTAAAACACGAAAAAGAATCATCATTTTTTACTTGTTTTGACAACTCTTCAATATGTTGAAATTCCTTCAATTTCAAACGTTTTTCTTCTATACTTTGAGATAAATCATTGAATTTTTGAGTTTTCTGCAAAAGATTTTGTTTAAACTTCAAAGCATTTTCTTTTACTGAAAAAATATTTTCTGGATTTGGAAAAAAAATGGACAATTTATCAATACTATCCTGCATATCAGTTAAAAGAAGATTTTTGTTCTTCAAAGAATTGTCAAGAGAATTATTTAAAACAGCATCTTCCTTCTGAATATTTTGAATGTCAAGATTGATTTTTTCAACCTCAAAATTCACTTTGTCTAATTTTTCGCGAGTCGCTTTTTCTTTACCTTGTTTTAAATAATAATCGTTTTTTTTCTGGCTTAACTCCTCAAAAATTTTATCACAATTTTCTTCCATTTCGGGCAAAACAGAGCGCAACTGCTCAACAGATTTTAATGATAAATTATCTTTTTCAGCAAAAAATTTAACAGCATTTTCTAACCTTAAAACGACCTTTGAAAGTTTTTCCTGACACGG
Source organism: uncultured Bacteroidales bacterium (assembly GCA_905233995.1). Lineage (GTDB taxonomy): Bacteria > Bacteroidota > Bacteroidia > Bacteroidales > UBA3824 > UBA3824. Next base: position 1,779 of record CAJOGF010000052.1, read on the forward strand.
AAGAAATTCGTCCTGAAAAGTTTGTAAAGAGGTTTGATAATTGTTTTTTTCTTTATTAAGCGCAGCAATTTGATTATCAATACTACGAAGTTTAGTATCCGACTGAAGTCGCTTTTCTTTTACAATATCTAACTGATTTTCAATTATATGCTCGGTATGACCAGAAAATGGAACGCCACAAACAGGACAAGGAGAATCTTTTTTTAAGTTTTTTCGTAACTCAACAACACTTTTGCTTGAAGCAACTAATTGCAATTGATAAATAGAATCCGCTAATTCAAAAACTTCCAAAGCAGTTTTCCTTTCAACTGATAAATTTTGCAAAAGAGTTTGGTCCTTTTCAATGTTGATTTTCAAGTCTTTAACCGACTTATTAATTCTATCTAACTGCTGAGTTAAAGAGTCATATTCCACAAAAAGATTTTTTGCAAGATTAATAACTTTTTTCTTGTCATCAATCATTTTTTCTTTTTGAGTAATATCCTTAAAATCAAATTGTTGCAAAACTAAATTAAGATTATCTAATTCTTGTTTCAAGGTTTCTTTATCTTTATTAACTTTGGATAATTTATTAGATAAAAGTTCTTTATTTTTTTGATTTTCTAAAATTTTACTCTTAAAGTTATTTATTCTATTTTCTTCATTATTTTGCTTTTCTACAATCGACATATAACTATCCAAAATAGAAGTTATAGTTTGAATGTTTTGATAAATATCTTTTTTGTCCATTAGAGTATTCAACTCGGTCTCTAAGGCTGAAATTTCAGATTCTGAAGCAGCAATCTTACTTAACAGAAAATTGTATCTACCAAACAACTTGCCATAAAGTTTTTCCAAATTTAGAAAATTATCATCATTGATTTTAGTCTCGTTTTTAAGACGTTCCAAATTATTTTTAACAGGCAAAAGTTTGTCTTGAACAAATTCTAACTGCTTAATTAACAATTCATTGGCAATGAAATTATTTTTTTGATTTTCCGCATTTTGCTTATCCAAAAGTTTTTGTTTAAGCAACAAATCTAAATTATCAAAAGTTTTTCTCCAATTTTCTTGCAACTGAACTTTTGAAAGAATAGAATTAGTTTCAGACATTTTTTCTGTTGATTCTTTCAAGTCAAAAAGGATTTTGGAAGTTTCTTCCTCTGACAACAAATGAATGTTCTCCAAAAGTTTATCTTGCTGTTCTACAAGGAGTTTCGATTCTTTGTATTTTTCATAAATTCGTATGGAAATCTTCTCATAAATCGCCGTGTCGGTCAACATCTGAAGAATTTCGGATTTTTTCTCTTTGCCCGCATACAAAAATTTTGAAAACTGATTCTGAGCCAAAAGCGTACACCTTATAAAACGATCGAAATTCAAAGAAGTAAGTTTTTCTATCTTACTATCAAACTCACGCTGCAAATCCGTAACGGGTTCAAATGTTTGATTATTAAGAACATAAAGTACATTTTTTGCTCTATGCAGCGTGCCTGAAAGTTTTTTCCCCGCCCTCTGAACACTCCATTCGGCTTTGTAGCATTTGCCATCAAAAGCCTCAAAAATTGTAGCAGCAAAAGCACCTGTCTTTCCGTAGCGAATTATATGTCTTGAATCCGAAGTTTTTACAACTGTAGAATCCTCCAACGTAATATCCTCTTTTTCAACACTTTCAAAGCGAGGTGTTTTACCATAAAGGGACAAACAAAGCGCGTCGGTTATCGTACTTTTGCCTGAGCCAGTATCGCCACAAATCAAAAACAAAGACGCATTTTTTAGCGGCTCTGAAGTAAAATCAATTTCAGCATCTTCTATTGTCGCAAGGTTTTGTATAATAATTTTTTTCAACTTCATAATTCACTGATAATTTCTTTAAGCATATTGGTAAATTTATCACTCAAGTCAACTTTGATTTTATTTTTATAAATCTGACGAATCACTTCCAAAGGGTCGGCTTTGCTGAACTCTTGAGCAGTTTCCAAACGAATATTTTGCATAGAAACCTCCTTTGTAGAAATATTCCGTTTGAAAGTACAAAATTTTGCTTTTTTATCTTTCAATAATTCTACAATAGCGGCTTTATTGTCAGGATTTATAAATTCAGGCAACAGATTTACTTCCAAATACATAGAAAGATCTGAAGGAATTTTCAAAAGTTCTTCTTTTACCCCTTGAAGCGTTTTTGGAGTATCAGGAATTGTTTTAAGTGGGATTTGTTGCAAGATTTTTTCCAATTTTATCTCCACCAATTCTTTGTTGGAAAAAGCAGCAACAGTTACAGAATGTTGATAATCTTTTTCGGCAAACGAAAATGCTAATGGAGAACCTGAATACCGCTGATTTCGTTTATTATCAACAGGTTGCGCTCGATGAATATGTCCTAATGCAAGATACGACACATCTTCTAAACTTGAAGATAAATCCACTGAATCTTCACCTCCAATTTGTTCAACGCCAAAATTAGAAGTGTATCTTGCACCCAAAGTTGTTAAATGCCCTGTCGCAATGATAGGAATGTTTCTATCACCTCTTTTTTTCACCGCTCGCTTTACAACCTCTGAATAAAAATCCCCAACGCTCAAAACCTTATCCTTTGAAACATACAAATCTCCTCGTCGCAAAAAAGGTACAGCGCAAACAATCGCTTTTTCATCAAAATCTAAAACGAAAGAATCAAAATCAATGTCGCCATTTTCGTTTTTAGAAACAACTGAAACAATATGAGTCTTAAACGTTTCAAGAATTTGCTTTGGAGCGTTTAAATATGACGGTGAATCATGATTTCCGCCTATTATAACAATCTCTAAATCAGGAAATTTATCATGAAACAAATTGATTAAACCGTAGTATGTTTTGGCTACATAATTGCTCGGCGAGGCAGTATCAAAAATATCACCAGCAATTATAAGAATATCAATTAAGTTGTCAGAAATAATTTTTTCTAACTGAAGAAAAAAATTTTCAAACTCTTGTTTTCTGTCATAATTATAAAGGTCTTTTCCAAGATGCCAATCCGCTGTATGTAATATTTTCATAGACCAAACTAAAAAAAATTGTTTACAAAATTATGACATTTTTCTATTTAAAACAAACGCCTAATTCGTTATTTTTAATACTTTTTATTCCAACTTTTTGAAATATCTCATCTTGTAATCTTTAAGGATTTCGGGGTGAGATATTTTTATATAATCTTTCAAAAGTAAATCAGGACGAAAAGGTGTCTGGTCGTAAAAAGGAACAACTTGAAGATTACAACCATAAACCTCTCCTTTTTGCATTGCGTTAAAATCCTTATAATTAGCGTGTTCTTTAGAAAAAGTTTCTAAAGTGTAATCCTCGTTTCTATTGTATTTAAAAATCCATTTTTCAGCATTTGAGGCTTTTGAAAACACTGCTTCAAAATCCAAAGGCACAGTTCCAAAACCTTCCAAATTATCGAAAGGATAACTAAAACCTGCATCACAATAGAATCTGCCAGAAGTAGATTTTATGGTCGGCATATACCAAACAGAACCAGTTAAGGAATTAGCCAAAAGAATTGGTTTTGTAGAAGAATTTTCCACAAGTTGTTTCAATTGTAAATAATTATTTTCAACAACCATGAAAATAGAATCCGCAGTCCCAACTTTATCGAAAATTATACCGTAAAACTTAATCCATTCGGCTTGTCCTAACGGTGAATTTTCCATATAATCAGCACATTCCACAAGAGGAATTTTTGTTTTTGACAAAACACCAAATCCATTAGAACTCTCGTATGGAGAAAGTAAAATTACATCGGGATTTTCAAGAATAATTCTTTCTGCATCAGGAGTCATCGACGACCCCAAATCTTTGATTTTTCCGTCTTCAACCCTTTCCAACAAATCCTTATCCAAAACATATTGAACATCACAAAGGCTTGAAATTTTGTCAACACAACCAAGATTTTTTATTAACGAAGCATGCAAAGAAGTAAAAATCAACGACTTTTCTACAGGTCGTTTCAAAACACTAACTCCAGCAATCGAAGTATCATTATCGGTTATAAAATAAGAGTGAAGTGTTTTTAAAGTATCCCACGGATTGCGGATTTTAACAAAATAATCTCCGCAATCCGTAGAATAAATCTTTAGATGTACAGCATATTTCAAGGGGATTTCTTTAAGTTCATTCTCTTTAACGCCAACATTTTGAGTTGACAAAGAACAACCAAAAAACAACCCTAAAAATATCAAAAGCAAAAATTTTCTTAACATCATAAAAATTAATCAGCCTGAAATCTTTCTGCAATCTCCATACACATTCTTGAATTGTGATACGGACATTTCCAAGGACCAGTTTTCTGCTCTTGAGTATAAACTTTATGTTCATCTTTGCTGACACGCCAATACCATTCTCCGTTTTTGGTATCTTTTATATAATTTTTGATAAATTCCCAAGCAGAAAGCGATGCGTTAAGGAATTTTTCGTCAGAGGTTAATTGATAAGCATTCATAAAGCCGACAACAGCCTCTGCTTGTGGCCACCAATGCTTGTCAGAATCCTCTACTTTTCCGAAAGTACCCTCGCTCATAAGTCCGCCGTCTTTGTCAAGACCGTCCCTTAAAGACTGCTCTGCCATTAAGATACAAACAGGTTTTACTTGTGCTTTAATAGTCTGATCGCCCAAAACTTCAGCGGCTTCCCATACAAGCCATGACCCTTCGATGTCGTGTCCGTACGAATTGTTTTGAGATTGCTTTGTCCAATCCTCTGAAAAAAACAAGTCGAAATAGCCTTTTTCGGTATTAATAATATGTCCCAAAAATACATTCTGAATCAAATTTTTAAGAGCCTCTTCAAGCCTTTTATCTTTCCAAACACGATACAAATTAGTGTAGGCTTCAAGAATATGCAAATGAGTGTTCATTGTTTTTGGGTCGTTTTTGTCCTTGTCGGATAGTCTTAAATCCTCCAACAAAACCCATTCTCTTGAATACGCTTCAAAATATCCATTATTTTTTTTGTCAAAAGCGTGTTTTTCAATAGTTTCAAAAAGTTGAATTGCAATATCCAAAGCCTCTTGCTTTTTGGAAATCCTATAATATTCCACAAAACCGTAAAGCATAAACGCAATTGCATAAATTTGTTTGCGAGTATTGGAAGGTTTGCCCTCAGAAGTCAACATCCAATAACAACCGCCAAAGTCTTTATCCAAGAAATTAGCAATATTATAAGAATACGCTCTACGAGCAAGGTTTAAATAATCAGGATTTTTGAAAACTCGATACGCCGCTGAATAAGCCCACAAAATACGAGCATTTAGCACTGCGCCTTTTTCTGATTCGGGGTGCTTTGTCATATCAAGGTCTATTGACCCAATAAAACCACCGTTAACCTCATCAAGAGTATTTTTTTGCCAAAACGAAAGAATTGAATAACATTCGTGAGTCAATTCAAATTTCAAATCTTTGATTCTTGTATCCATTTTTTTAGTATAAATTTAGTAAAAAGTATATCCTTTTTTTCTGTTTTTCTAATGCAATAATTTTCTTTCGGTTGAAAAAGAAGATGCCGGTAAACCTGCACTATTATAAAGAGATACTTCTTTGTAATAATTTTTCCAACAATAACGCACGTTTTTAGGTGTAGAAACCTTTGACGAAGAAAGTTGAATTTTATTCTTGTCGATTAATTCTGCCTCGGCTGGAAAAAAATTACCTTTCATATCCGAGATTTCAAAATCTGATAGTTTAGCACCTCTAACAACAAGACCATCTCCAACATTATCGAATGTCAAAATAACTTTATCTTTGTCAACACTCATATTAGCAAAGATAGGTCCATTACAAACTTTTGTTTTTTCATACAATTCGGTAAGTGCAAAACTTGCAAATCGTTCTCCAGCCTCTCGCTTATACGCCGACAAAATCGATTCCTTACGTCCTAAATCCAACAAGCAAACCATACCCGAATTTGGAATAGATGACAACGCTCTACGCTGCGCTTCTCTTAACTCGGCAGCAAAAAGTCCGTTTCCATATTCGTAAGGCGCAATCTGAGCATAATAGAATTTCATATCAGAGGATTTAAAATTATCTCTGAAACAATGCGCTAATTGCGGAAGAAGATTTAAATATTCGTTTGCCCTACCAACATTTGATTCGCCTTGATACCAAATAACACCCGCTATTTTAAAAGGCGAAAGCGGACTAATCATTGCATTATAAACCGCTGAAATTGTCTTATTGTCAACAGAAATGTCGATTTGCGGACGCGAAAAATAATCCAACTTTTTGGCATCATAAAGATAAACATCATTGTCAATAATTTCACCGGTTGGAAGATATTTCCAATTGCCAGCCAAATAAATAGCGTTTTCAGGGTCGCCCTCTGGATAGATTTTCATCTCGCTTGCTCTGCCGTAAATTCCACCATTGAAACCAGTATCAATTATTCTGATAGCAATCAACATTTCTCCGGGCTTAACCAAAGAGCCGTCAACAGAATAAATTCTATCCTCTTTCCATTTGCCTAATTGCAAAGTAGAGCCAACTTTTACACCGTTGACAAACGCCTCATCTAAGTCGTCAATAGGACCTAAAGCAAGAACAAGTTTTTTTCCGCTCCATTCTTTAGGAATATCAATCCAACGTCTAAACCAAATCACGCCATCAAAACTTGCAAGCGAACTTTCTTGGTCTATGTAAGAAGGAATACGCATAATCCCCCACTTGGAATCATCAAAAAAAAGTTTTGAACAATCCACATCTTGAAACTTTGAAGTGTTGAAAGAATCAACCTCGTTGCGCACAAACGAAATCTTTGGGTGCATCTTCACCCAAGATTGAAAACTTTCTTTCAATGGTACAACAACTTCATATTTCGATAGCCTCTGACGAAATTCTGGAAGTTTTTTCAAAAAATCTTTTGAAACCCAACTCTCACAATTACTATTAACACTATTTACATTGATAATACCGATAGGAATGCCCGTTTCAGCATTTAGTTTATGAGCAAAAAAATACGCAACCGCACTCATTTGAGAAACTGTACTTTTATCAACAGGATACCAAAATCCCTCAAAATCTTCTTGTGGATAAAAAGAAAGATTTTCGGGGACATTAATAAATCTAATATCCTCTTGACCAATGGCTGCAATAGCCTTATGACCTCCTAAAATAGTATCTCTTACACCTCTACCTGTAAGCGGCATAGCCATATTAGCCTCTCCAGCAGCAAGCCAAACCTCACCGATAAGAACATTTTTCAAGACAATTTTGTTTTTTCCCTGAATTTCAATAGTATAAGGACCACCATATCCCGGAGTTTGAAGATGCGCTATCCATTTACCATTGTTATTTGCAGTTGTTGCAGTTGTTTTACCCCAAGAGGCTGTGATTTCGATTTTTTCACCAGCAGTGGCAAAACCAAAAATAGGACATTTACTATTTTGCTGCAAAACCATATTGTCAGCAAAAATATGCGACAAAGTAACGTCCGCCTTGCTGTCAATGGAAATAAACAAAATTAGAAAAGTCAAAATACAAAAAACATTTCTACTCATATTTTTTCAGGTTAAATTGTTTTGTAAAAAATTATTTATAGTCCGTAAACTTCTTTTCGGTTGTAAACGAAGAGGCAGCAAACCCCTCTTTATTATAAAGAGTAGGTTTTTGAACCCAATTTCTATAAGCATAACGGACATTTTTAGGCGAAGGACATTCTGAAGAAGAAACTACAATTTTATCTCCTTGAATTTCAGCCTCGGCCTCATAAACATTACCCTTTGAATCCAAAACTTCAAAATCCGTTAGTCGTTTGCCTTGACAAACAAGTCCACCTCCTACATGTGAAAACGACAACGTGATTTTATTTTTACTAATCGACATTGAAACAAATTCTGGTCCTGAGGTTTCTTGCGGCTTGCCATACAAGTCATTAAAAGCCACAGCAGCAAGACGATCAGCCGTTTTTTTCTTATCAAGAGTATGAATACTCGAAAATCTACCCAAATCCATTTCCGAAACCATAGCCGAATTAGGTATCACATTTTGTAATCTACGCTGAGCCTCTCGCATTTGTTCAGCACCATATTCTTGAACTGCACTCGGTGCTGATTGTACATAATAAAACTTCAAGTCAGGATTGCCTGCTGTTTTTCTCCAATTTTCCACCAAAATAGGAAGAAGTTTCATATACTCTTCTGAGCGTCCAACGTTTGATTCTCCGTGCGAAAAAATAATCCCCGCCGCTGAAAACTTTATTATCGGATAAATCATACTATTGTATAACGCAGAAATTGTCTTCATATTCAACGAAGTAGGAACATTAGGACGTTTGTAAAACTCCATTGTTTTGTAGTCAAGAGAAAAATAACTTTTGTTGAATAATTCCGCAGTCGGCAAATATTTCCAATCACCAGCAATGCTGATTGCTTTGCTTGGTTCGTCCTCCGGATAAATGCACATCAACTCTCTAACACCACAAATACCACCTCCGTTGCCTCCGTCAATCACTCTGACCGCAATCAAAAGGTCGTTACCTCTAATTACACTTTGAGGTATTTCGTATTTTCTCTCCAAATTCCACGCTCCGTCCATTAACGTCTCTCCTACTTTTTCGCCATTTACAAAAGTTACGTCCCTATCGTCAATAGGACCTAAAGAAAGAATAAGTTTTTTATTAGTCCACTCAAGGGGAATGTTAACCCATTTTCTAAACCAAACAATGCCATCAAAAGCACCTATACCGTCAGGATTGTCCATATAACAAGGCAATTCCATGCTTTTCCACCCGCTATCGTCAAAAGAAAGACGACAAACATCTTTGTCAAGAAAATCAACATTTTCAGAAGCATGAGCCCAATCATTATTAAGGATAATACGTCTATGCCCACGAATCCAATTATTAAGATTATCCTGAAGAGGCTTGCAACGCTCAAATTCAGAGATTTGATTTTTTAAACTCGGAATTAGTTTCAAAACCTCAAGGTCTGCCCAACATTCGGCATTACTTCCCGTCCAACATGTCAATACAATGCCAACAGGAATATTTCCCAAACCGTCATGAATCTTTTTTGCAAAAAAATACGCTAACGCACTTATATTTGCTCCACCATCAGGAGAACACTTGTACCATCTACAACCTGCATCGTCCTCCTTGTTGAACGAAGGTTTCTGTTCTATAATCGTAATCCTAATATCCTCATGATTACACTGCTCAATAGCCTGAAGTCCACCTACTACCATATCATGCGGAGGCCAACCCGCAAGTGGCATTTCCATATTAGACGCACCAGAGGCAATCCAAACCTCTCCAATTAAAATGTCATTGACCCTAATATGATTCTTTCCAATAAAATCAATAAAAAAAGGACCTCCTGCCTTAGGTGTCTGAAGTTTCACAGACCAATTACCAAAATTATCAGCCTTTGTTGTTGCCTCAGCATCCCAAGAGGCTTTTACGGTTATTTCCTCAAAAGGATCGGATTTTCCCCAAAGATTGCAAAGCGTTTTTTGCTGCAAAACCATCCTATCTGAAATAATATGAGGAAGTTTTATGTCTGCTTTAACATCAAAAGACACGAACAATACGGTCAAAATAATCAGTATTTTTTTTAGGTTCATAATTTTTTCAAATATTAAAATTTTTATTTTTTTTCAAATTACAAATATACAAAAATACACAAAAGAAAGTCCGAAATGACATTTTTTATATTAAAAAAAATTAACAAAGAGAATTTTTTCACCAAAAATAAAATAAGGGCTATTCCAACAACAGCCCCTATTCCAAAATTTAAAAAAAAATAAAACGAATAAAGGTAATTAAACAAATAAATTAAAAATCAACAAGTTAATTTTTAATTTTACAAATTTAACGAATACACCTCTGCAATTTTTATATTCGTTAAATTCGCTGCCGCTTGCGGCA
>CAJOGF010000053.1 GCA_905233995.1 uncultured Bacteroidales bacterium
TCGTTTGCGGTTTTGTTTTTGCTTGTTATGCTGTCAAAATTGCTGAAAAATAATCTTACTTTGCTTATCATGGGAATGATGATAAGTTATCTTTCTGGGGCTTTGGTTAATGTTCTTAATTTTTTTGCTGACGAGGAGAGCCTAAAAAACTTTACTGTTTGGACTTCAGGCAGTTTTTCAATGGTAAGTGTGGAAAATCTAAAAGTTTTTTTGCCGATTTTGTTGACCTTTTCGTTTATTGCGTTTCTTTTTGTTAAACCGCTAAATCTTCTGCTTTTGGGCGAAAATTATGCGTTAAGTCTTGGTGTTGATGTTGAAAAAACAAAAACATTGTTGCTTTTTATTTCAGGAGTTTTAACCTCTTTTGTAACGGCTTTTTGTGGACCTGTTTCTTTTATTGGCTTGTGTGTTCCGCATATTGCAAGAATTATTCTCAAAACCTCTGATCATAAAAAACTCTTGCCTTTTACTATCGTTTTGGGTTCTTGTATTGCCTTGATTTGTAATGTATTGACGATTTTACCGGCGCAAAGAGGAATCCTTCCTCTAAACGCCGTAACGCCAATTTTTGGAGTTCCTGTTATTGTTTACGTCTTGATTAAAAAATCAAGATAATTCTAAAGAGTTTTCTTTTTCAAGAAGTTCCCAAATACCGAAAACCAATTGTTTTAGTCCTTGTTTTGAAAACGACGAAAACATATAACACGGCAAATCTTGCGGCAGTGTTTTTTTGATTCCTTCAAGGATTTCTTGGTCTGCGAGGTCGCATTTTGAAATTGCCAAAATCCTTTTTTTGTCCAATAATTCGGGATTGTATTTTTTGAGTTCATTAAGCAGAACTTCGTAGTCTTTTCTTACGTCGTTGCTATCGGCGGGAATAAGGAAAAGCAAAAGAGGATTTCTTTCAATATGACGCAAAAATCTCAGTCCCAAACCTTTCCCTTCTGATGCACCTTCTATGATGCCCGGAATGTCAGCCATTGCAAAACTATGTTTGCCGTCAACGTCTACGATTCCGAGTTGTGGTACAAGTGTTGTGAAAGGATAGTCAGCGATTTTTGGTTTTGCAGCCGAAATACTCGATAGCAAAGTTGACTTTCCAGCGTTTGGAAATCCTACCAAACCAATATCTGCTAAGACTTTAAGTTCAAGAATTTTCCAGCCTTCTTCGCAGTCTTCTCCCGGCTGAGCGTAGCGTGGTGTTTGGTTTGTTGACGATTTGAAATGTACGTTTCCTAAACCGCCGCGTCCGCCTTTTGCAATTATTTCAGTTTGATTATCTTCAGTTATTTCAAAAAGTATTTCACCCGTTTCGGCATCTTTTGCAACCGTTCCGAGTGGTACTTCTATGATAACATCTTTGCCGTCTTTGCCTTTCCATGTATCGCGCATACCAGAAACACCGTCTTCAGCAATTATGTGTTTTTGATATTTTAAATGAAGCAGAGTCCAAAATTGTTTGTTACCTTTTACAATTATGCTTCCGCCTTTGCCGCCGTCGCCGCCATCGGGACCTGCTTTCGGACGGTATTTTTCTCTTTTTAAGTGCGCACTCCCTGCGCCTCCTCGTCCTGATTTTACGTATATTTTAACGTAGTCTATAAAGTTGTCCATAATGTTTTCTTAAAATAATTTTTTCTTGTTATGATTGTGCATAGCGTAAGAAATCCGCATTTGCAAGTTTTTCTTTCGCTAATTCTAATGTTACTGTATACGATGAAATATTTTGCGAAGGTATGTTGTACATAACATCAAGCATAATCGTCTCACAGATAGAACGTAAGCCTCGTGCGCCGAGTTTAAATTCTACGGCTTTGTCCACAATATAGTCAAGGACTTCTGGCTCAAAGTTCAAATCCACGTTATCCATCTTGAAAAGTTTCAAGTATTGACGGATAATCGCATTCTTGGGTTCGGTAAGAATATTTCTTAACGCTTGCCTATCAAGAGGTTCAAGAAACGTCAAAACAGGAAGTCGTCCAATAATTTCGGGGATTAGTCCAAACGATTTTAAGTCCGTTGGAGTTATGTATTGAAGCAAATTGTCTTTGTCAATTTTGCCTGTCTCTCTTATTGAGTTGAAACCTACAACCTCGGCATTGAGTCTTTGTGCTATTTTTTTCTCAATTCCGTCAAAAGCACCGCCGCAGATAAAAAGAATATCTTTGGTGTTGACAGAAATCATTCTTTGTTCTGGATGTTTTCTGCCGCCGTTTGGTGGGACGTTAACAATGCTACCTTCGAGTATTTTCAGAAGTCCTTGCTGAACGCCTTCTCCCGATACGTCTCTTGTTATTGACGGATTATCGCCTTTGCGTGCTATTTTGTCGATTTCATCAATAAAAACTATTCCTTTTTCGGCGAGTTCCACATTGTAGTCGCAGGCCTGAAGCAGACGGGTTAAAAGACTTTCAACATCTTCGCCTACATAGCCGGCCTCGGTAAGGACTGTTGCGTCAACAATAGTAAACGGTACGTTCAAAAGTTTTGCAATTGTTTTGGCTAACAGAGTTTTACCCGTACCCGTTTGACCAACCATTATGATGTTGGATTTTTCAATTTCAACTTCATCTGAGTTGTTTTTTGTCCGTTGAGGTTTTTGATTAAGACGTTTATAATGATTGTAAACGGCAACGCTCAAAGATTTTTTTGCATTTTCCTGACCGATAACGTATTGATCAAGATATTCTTTTATGTCCGAGGGTTTATATTTAAAGGAAATTCCTTCCTTTGAGGATTTTCCAGCGGAGTTTTGACCATCGAATTGTTCCGTGGTTATCTGATACGCTTGCGTTGCGCAAAAATTGCATATATTGGCATCTATGCCTTGTATAAGCATATCTACCTCACTTTTGGCACGACCGCAAAAGTTACATCTGGTTATGGTCTGTTTTGACATAATCGTATTATAAATATTTTTTTCAAGTGCGCAAAGTTATAAAAAATTTTTTTTACCGTATGGATTTTTTTGCACGTTTAAGAAAAAAATATTTTCTTTGCATAAAAAAATATCTTGTATGAACTTTTTTTTTGAACTTATTGATGTTGAGCCTTTCGTTTACGGTTTAGAATTTAAAAACCGTATTAATTTGAAAGTATCTAAAGGCGAACACCTTTGCGTTGTTGGTCCAAACGGGTCAGGAAAAACAAAATTTGGCGAAATGCTTTGTGGAAAAGTGCCTATTAGAGCCGGCAAAGCGTTGTTTTCGTTTTTGCCTTCTGGTTCTGGTTATGTTAAAGACAAGGTCATAAAAGTAGGTTTTGAGTCGGCGTACACAATGGCTGACTATTCAAATATGTATTATCAGCAAAGATTTTCTTCCACCGAAAACGAATGGAACTCGCTTGAAAACAAAAAAATGCCAACAGTAAAAGATTTGTTGGATAATTTAAATGGTGAAAGTAAATCGTTTTGGATAGAAAAACTTCGTCTTGAACAATTATTTGATAGAACATTGATAATGCTTTCGTCGGGAGAGTTAAGACGTTTTCTTATCGCAAACATTCTTATAAAAAAGCCTGAAATCATCATTTTTGACAATCCTTTTATTGGTCTTGATGTTCAAAACCGAAAAGAATTGAACGAACTTTTCAAAGAAATTTCCTTGACTCAACAGATGATTTTTTTAGTTCCTGATGTTAACGAAATTCCTGAAGTTTCTAAGACAGTTTTACCTTGCAAAAATTTGGAATTTTTCGATAAAATGTCAAAAGAGGAATTTTTGGCGGACAAAAGTTTTCAGCAATTTATTTTTGAAGATAAATTTTCGTCTTCGGGAACTCTGTTAGAGCCGTATCATTCACTCAATAGGGATTTTAAGTACGCTGCTATTTTAAAAGGCATCAGTATCAAATATCCTAAAAGAACGCTTTTTGAAAATCTTAATTGGGAAATCAAAAAAGGAGAAAAATGGATTCTTTCGGGTTCTAACGGTAGCGGAAAGTCAACCCTTTTGAGCCTAATAACTGCCGATAATCCTCGTAGTTATAATATGGACATAACTCTTTTTGACAGAAAACGAGGCACAGGCGAAAGCATTTGGGACATCAAAAAAAGAATTGGGTATATTTCGAGCGAAATGCACCTTTATTTCCGAGAAAACCAACTTTGCAAAAAGGTTGTTGCTTCTGGTTTTTTTGATACTCAAGGGCTTTTTAGAGAGTGTAGCCCTCAACAATTTGAAATGGCATGTCGTATGTTGGAGATTTTCGGAATTGGAGGTTTGTCAGAAAAACCTTTCTTAAAAATTTCCGACGCAGAGCAGAGAATTGTATTGCTTGCAAGAACAATGATAAAAAATCCTGACCTTTTGATTTTGGACGAGCCTTTGCATGGTCTTGATCCTATCAACAAAAAAAGAGCGAAATATCTTATTGATATGTATGCCGCACAAGAGGATAGGACATTGGTTTTTGTAACGCATAATTCAGAAAACATTCCTTCTTGTATTACAGACACTTTTAAATTGTAAATTTTTTTTGGCGGAAAGTTTTATTTAATTATTTTTGCGTTTTGTATAAAAAGGAAAAATGAACTTGATTAATATTTTTGTTTATGAATACATTCGGTAGGTATTGTGGTTGACGGTTGTCCGGCAGGAATACCTTTGACAGAAGAGGATTTTCTTGAGGATTTGTCGCGAAGAAAGTCAGGGCAAAAAGGTACAACACCAAGAAAAGAAGACGATTTGCCAGAATTGCTTTCAGGTGTTTTTTCGGGAAAGACAACGGGTGCGCCTATTGCAGTTCTTTTTAGAAATAATAATACTAAAAGTAAGGATTATAGTCAGTTGTTCAATCATCCAAGACCCGGACATTCTGATTTTGTGGCAAGAATAAAGTACGGTGGGTTCAACGATTATACGGGCGGAGGACATTTTTCTGGAAGATTAACTTTGGGGCTTGTAGCAGCCGGTGTGATTGCCAAAAAAGTATTATCGCCGGTAAGCATAACTTCAAAAATTCTTGAAATAGGCGGTACTGCCGATTTCGACAAAGCATTAAATTTGGCTCAAGAAACCAAAGATTCAATCGGCGGACTTATTGAATGTACAGTGTCAGGATTGCCTGTTGGCTTAGGTGAGCCTTTTTTTGGAAGTGTTGAATCAGTAATTAGTTCAATTGTCTTTTCTATTCCAGCGATAAAAGGTATTGAATTTGGAGCCGGATTTAATGTTGTGAAAATGACGGGTAGTTTCAACAACGATTGTATTCTTGATTCTTCTGGCAAAACTGAAACTAATAATTCAGGTGGTATCAATGGTGGAATTTCCAATGGTAATGATATTGTTTTTAGAGTGGCAGTAAAGCCGACACCGTCGGTATCGCTTCCTCAAGAAACATATAATTTTAGTACGGGAAAGGTTGAGCCACTTGTTGTAATAGGACGACATGATTTGTGTGTTGCTCTTAGAGTTCCGCCCGTTTTGGAGGCTGCTGCTGCTGTTGCCTTAGCCGATTTGAGTTTGATTGCACAAAAAACTCCAAGAGTTTTTTGTTAAATTACGAATTTTGAATTACGAATTTTGAATTTTTAATTTTTAATTGTCAATTGTCAATTATTATGGCTTATTATTTTGTATCTGATTTTCATTTAGGTTCGCCAAACAAAGAGATTTCTTTGGAAAGGGAAAAACGTGTTATTCGTTGGTTGGATTTTATAAAAACCGACGCAAAAGCGTTGTTTTTGCTTGGCGACATTTTTGATTATTGGTACGAATGGAATAATGTTATCCCCAAAGGCTTTTATAGATTTTTTACCAAACTCGCCGAATTAAGAGAAATGGGAATTGAAATCAATTATTTCACTGGCAATCATGATGTTTGGCAATATCATTATCTTCACGATGAATTTGGGATTAACGTTTATTCTAAGCCTTGTGCTTTTAATCTTGAAGGGAAAAAAGTTTTTTGTGGACACGGCGATGGATTAGGAAGCAATAGTTTGGGATATTTTATAATAAAATCAATTTTTACAAGTAAATTTTTGCAGTTTTTGTTTTCAAACTTTTTCCATCCAAATCTTGCGATGTGGATAGGTTTTTATTGGAGCCGTCATCGACATCAATACGATAGAAAAACTTTTCCGTTTCAAGGCGAAAACGAGCATATTATAAAGTATATTAGAAAAATAATGTCGAAAGAAAACGCTGATTTTTATATTTTCGGACATCGACATATTGAAACGGAAATGTTTTTGAACGAAAATGTTAAATATCTAAATACTGGTGTTTGGTACAGAAATTCTCCGTATGCTGTTCTAAAAAACAATGAGATAACTTTGCAACATTTTGAAGAGGAAAATTAAAGCAAAATTCACTATTCTTTTGCCTTAACATAAAAGATTGAAAATACTTTTGTATCAAAAAATTAGTAGTTGATATGAAAAGAATAGTATTATTTTTTGCGTTTTTGCTTTTAGGTTTTGGACTTAAAGCCCAAAACGATGAATGTATGGTAAATTATTCCATTTATAAAGAATTTGTGAATGTGGAATCGTATTCTAATGCTGTAAATACATATAGAAAAATTTTTCAGGATTGTCCAAAGTTCAACAAAATTATTTATATAGATGGCGTTAAAATATATAAAGGTCTTATTGCCAAAACCAATGATAATAATTTGATAAACGCGTATGTTGACACGATAAAATTGATTTATAACCAAAGAATTGAAAACTACGGAGAAAAACCACAATGTCTTAGTCGTATGGCTTTTGATGTTATGAAACTAAGAAAATCGGACACTGCTTATATGGAAGCCTTTTCACTTTTTGATAGTTCGGTTAAGCAGTTTGAAGGTAATGCCGATTTAGGCACGTTGACAGCGTATTTTCAACTTGCCGTAACACTTTCCACCCAAAAAAAATTG
Organism: uncultured Bacteroidales bacterium; assembly: GCA_905233995.1. Lineage (GTDB taxonomy): Bacteria > Bacteroidota > Bacteroidia > Bacteroidales > UBA3824 > UBA3824. The sequence goes on from CAJOGF010000053.1 coordinate 6,871, forward strand.
TCAAATGAAAAGTTATTTTCCGTTATTGTTCCGCAACTTTTAATTATAAAACAGAACAATGAAAAGGAAAAAGAAGAAAAATTGGTTGCTTACTTAAACAAGAATTTGTCAAAAGTATCAGGTTATAAGGAAACATTTGACAAACTTTTTGTTGAAAATTATTCTGTAAATTCAGATATACCATTTATTGTCAATCTAAGTTCTGTTATGAGCGATTTAGATTGTATTGGTAATCAATTATATGCGCAATGTGCAGAAAAACTATACAACGATAATCCGTCTGCGCTTTCAGCCGTTTTGATTGCTCGTTACTGCAAAAAAAACAAAGAGTACGACAAGGCTGCTGAATATTATTCAAAGGCTGTTGATTTGGAGGAGGATGCTAATAAAAAATCGTTGTACCTTTATGAGTCGGCACTTGTGGCAAATTATCAGAAAAAATATTCTTTGGCAATTTCGTTTGCAAAGAAATCTTTGGAACTCAATTCTCAAAATGCAAATGCTTATCTGTTGATAGGTGCAGTTTACGGCTCTAATGCTTCTCTTTTTGCTCATCGTCAAATCTATTGGGTTGCTGCCGATTATGTTGAAAAAGCCAAAAAAACTGACATCTCTTTGACAGAGCAAGCCGATGAATTGTTGAAAAAATATTCGGCTCTTTTCCCTAACAAAGAAGATGCTTTTATGCACTCTGTTAAGTCGGGAGATGTGGTTAAAATAACTGCATTCGGTACTGAAACTACAACTGCAAGATTTTTGTAAAAAAAGTTAAGAAAAATTTGGTGATACAAAAAAAAGACTTTATATTTGCTTGCAGAAAAAAACATAAAACCGCAGTGATTGCGATGGATTTTTCTTTAGACTAAAATTGTTTTCATATCTTGTTTGATTTTAAGTGTTATTTTTTTTGAAAAAAGTCCGGAATGTATTTTGAATTTTGCCGGACTTTTTTTTAACTATAACTGAAAATAAATTGTTTATGTACACAGATAATGATATAAAATATTTCGCAGAACGCGGAATTAAGGTTGAGGAAATCAACAGGCAGTTGGAGTTTTACAAAAACGGTTTTCCGTATTTGGAACTTGTTCGTCCCGCTGTTGCAAACGACGGTATCAGATGTTTTTCGGAGCAGGAGATTTCGGAGTTTGTGCAGAAGTATAATGCGGACTCGCAAGAGATTAATATTGTAAAGTTTGTACCTGCCTCTGGTGCGGCTTCAAGAATGTTTAAGGATTTGTTTGTTTTTGTATCGGAATATAATGGTACTCCGGAGCAGAAACAAAAGTTTGCTGACATTGCCTCGCCGGCGCGTCGTTTTATTGATAATATTGATAGGTTTGCTTTTTATGACAACCTTCAAAAGATTGTCTATGGCAAATATGGTATGTCGGTAAAGGAGCTGCTTCAGGCGCATAAGCCGAAGGAGTTGGTAGAGAGTGTGATTTCGAGCGAAGGGCTCAATTATGGCAATCTTCCAAAGGGTTTGATAGAGTTTCACCGCTACAAAAATACAACGAGAACTCCAATAGAAGAGCATATTGCAGAAGGTATTCAATATGCGAAGTCTGGCAAAGATGTAAAAATCCATTTTACAGTATCGCCAGAGCATTTAGGCTTGTTTACAGCTTTTGTGGAAAAGGCGAGAAACTTTTTTGAGGAGAAATATGCTTGTAAACTTCACATTGATTTTTCAACGCAAAAGCCTTTTACCGATACTATTGCTGTGGACGATAATAACGAAATTTTCCGCAATGAAGACGGTACTCCTTTGTTCCGTCCGGCTGGGCATGGTTCGTTGATTGAAAATCTTAACGATATTAAGGCTCGTCTTATTTTTATTAAGACCATTGATAATGTTGTTCCCGATTCAAGAAGGGAAACTACAATAAAGTATAAAGAAGCGTTGGCGGGTTATCTTCTCAAAACTAAAGAAAATATCGCCGATTACATAAAGTTGCTTGAAAACAATCCAACAAGTCAACAACTTGATGAGGCATACGTTTTTGTCAGCAAGAAACTTTGTGTAGAATTTCCTGAAGACTTTTTGAATTTGTCAGAAAAGGAAAAAGCCGAGAAAATGCTTCTGAAACTCAAACGACCTTTGAGAGTTTGTGGTATGGTAAAGAACGAGGGCGAACCCGGTGGAGGACCTTTTTGGGCTAAAAATCAAGACGGTACAACATCGCTTCAGATTGTGGAAAGTTCTCAAATAGATAAAAATAATCCTAAGAGTCAGGAAATTGTTAAAAAAGCGACACATTTCAATCCTGTTGATTTGGTTTGCGATGTTACTGACTGCGAAGGAAACAAGTTTGATTTAAGGAATTTTACCGATCCTCTTACAGGATTTATTTCGCATAAATCCAAAAACGGTAGAAATCTCAAATCTATCGAAAGACCCGGACTTTGGAATGGCGCAATGTCGGATTGGAACACTATTTTTGTTGAAGTTCCGATTGAGACATTCTCTCCCGTTAAAACAGTGTTGGATCTTTTGAGGGAGCAACATCAAATTTAGTAGAAAAAAATAAATCTTTTATTTGTTGTTTTTAGGCGGGTTGATGTGTTAAATTTTTTTTGCGCATTTCCCCGTCTGTTTTTTAATAATTTTTTCATAACAAAAAAATGTCTCTTGTTCTAAAAAACGGAATTTACATTGATTTTTCCACTTTGGATTTTATATCTAAAGACGTGATTTTATCATCGGATAGACAGACTTTAACTTTTACAGATTATAATACTTATATTCCTGAAGCGGGCGATCAAGTGGCTGATTGTAGCGGCAAATATATAACACATTCGTTTGCAGATGCTTATTTAAGGCCGGGATTATCGCTTGCATCAAAAGCCAAAATCTTTACAAAGAGAGAGACAACGTATTTCCGTTATGTTAGCGACATACTTTGGGGTGTAGACAAAGTTTTGGATAAGGATTTGGTTTATGCTTCAGCACTTTATGCAGCGATTAATGCGGCGCGAAGTGGCACAACTTTCGCAATATGTAGAAACGAAAGTTCTAATTTTATAGAAGGTTCGTTGTCGATAGTAAAACAAGCATTTGATGAGGTTGGTATAAGTTCGCTTCAGAGTTATGCAGCGTGTGAGGCTGACGGATATGCAGTAGCCGAGCGTGCGGTTAACGAAAATGCGCAATTCCTTTCTGCAAATCAAGGTTTGATGGGTATTGCGGCTTCGTATCTTGCAAGTAAAGAATTATTTTCGGTTGTGGCAAATGTTTGTAAAGAGAAAAACATTGGTCTTTTGATTAATGCTGCTGAAGACGAATTGGATCAAATCAATTCGATGAGGGATTATCGTAGAAGCGTTGTTTTAAGGCTTTATGAGTCGGGAATGATGGATTTTTGTTCCACTATTTTAGCAAATGCAAATTATATAAGTGATGACGAAAGAAGTTATATAAAAAACAAACCAGCATGGATTGCGCATAATGCAATTGGTAATTTCAGAAGGGGTATAAAACCTTTTAATTCCATTTGGCTTGATAATATTCTTCTTGGTTCTGACTTTTCGGGTTCAAGTATGCCAGTGGTTGCCTCTCATGCGTTTTTTTCGTCGTTGGCAACTGACAATGATTTGTTGTTAAAAGACGTTTATAAACGGTTGAGAGCGGTTCACACTTATACCAAAGTGAATAATTTTGATGGTGATGGCGATAACAATTTAATTGTTTTTGACAATAATTCGCCTTTTGAATTGAACAAAGAAAATTTTATTAAGCATTTGGTTTATAATTACAACGCTTTTGATATAAAACTTGTGATTGCGAAAGGAAAAATTGTAGTAAAAAATAATCATGCGGTTCAAATAGATGAGAAGGAGGTTCTTAAGTTTATTAAAGAACAAGCCGATAGAATAACCCTTTGATGCTATGTTAAAATTTTTACTTAAAATATTGTCCGAATTTTATCACGCTGGTACATCATTTAGAAACTTTCTATACGATAACAACGTTATAAAATCACATGAATTTTCGATTCCAGTTATTTCGGTAGGAAATATTACTGTTGGCGGAACGGGCAAAACTCCGCATACTGAGTATATTGTTAGTTTACTAAAAGATAAGTTTGATGTAACAATTTTGAGTCGTGGTTACAAGCGCAAAACCAAAGGTTTTTTGAGAGCCACTCTTGATTCTTCAGTTATGGAAATTGGCGACGAGCCAAAGCAAATGGCAAAAAAATTCTTGCCTCAAGCGCAGGTTGTGGTCTGTGAAAGAAGGGTTGAGGGTATCAAAAAAATAATTAGAAGTCAGGTTGGTAATCAAATTATAGTTATGGACGATGCTTATCAGCATAGAAGTGTTGTACCTAAGGTTAATATTTTGCTTGTTGACTACAACCGTCCTGTTTTTGAAGATCATCTTTTGCCATACGGACGATTACGTGAGACTATTGCAAAAGGTACAGCAAGGGCTCATATTATTATTGTTACGAAATGTCCTGAGGATATAAAGCCGATTGAAAAAAATATTTTTGCAAAAAATCTTAATCGTTTGCCTTTTCAGGCGATTTATTTTACTAATTTTCAATATGGTAAATTGACAAAAGTTTTTTCTCAGGCGCAAGATATTCCCGAAATTGATTCGCAAACACATATTTTGTTGTTGACGGGAATTGCAAATACTACTGTTTTGGAAGATTATGTTAAGAATAATTTTTCAAAAAATATAACGCATATAAAATTCAAGGATCATCATAATTTTAGAAAAAAAGATATAGCAAAGATTACTGATTCTTTCAACGCTATAAAAGGCAAAAAACTTATTCTTACAACCGAAAAAGATGCTGTAAGGCTTGAAGAATTAAATTTTGGATTGGAATTGAAAAAATGTATGTATTTTCTTCCTGTTCAAGTGAATTTTATATCCGAAGAAGAAGGTCAAAAGTTTAACGCTCAAATACTTAAATATGTTACAGAAAATACAACAGACTATAAATTACATACGTCAGTGCATTGATTTTGAGCCAGAAGTTGGTATTATTTTAGGCACAGGCTTAGGAAATCTTGCCAACGATATTCAGGTTGAGAAAACATTAAGTTATGCTGACATTCCTAACTTTCCTGTTTCTACGGTTCAGGGACATAAGGGGCAACTTGTTTTTGGAATGCTTTCAGGGAAAAAGGTTGTTGCTATGCAGGGACGTTTCCATTTTTATGAAGGTTATTCGATGGAGCAGGTAACATATCCTGTTAGGGTTCTGAAAATGTTAGGAATCAAAATGCTGATTGTAAGTAATGCGTCAGGAGGAATGAATACCTCCTTTCAAGTTGGAGATATTATGGTTATTACTGACCATATTAATCATTTTGGTACTAATCCATTGATTGGTAAAAATTATGACGAATTTGGACCAAGATTTCCTGAAATGTCAGAGGCATACGATAAACGTTTTATAAAACTTGCGTTTGAAGTTGCTGAAAAAAACAACATTCATCTTCAGAAAGGTGTTTATATCGGTGTTACTGGTCCTACTTTTGAAACTCCTGCTGAATATAAATTTTTCCATATTGCGGGTGCTGATGCGGTCGGTATGAGTACCGTCCCAGAAGTAATTGTAGCAAGGCACATGTCTTTACCTGTCTTTGCACTTTCTGTCATAACGGATATGGGAATTGGAACCACTGAAAAGCCAACTCACGAAGAGGTTCAGAAAGCGGCTGCGGCTGCCGAACCAAAAATGACTTTGGTAATAAAAGAAATGTTAAAAGAATTATAAAAAAAAATTGATGCCGATTTTCATTCGACATCAATTTTTTTTATTGTTAAAACGGTAAATCGTCTGCGCCTTCCGCTTTAGGCTCTTCAACATGTGGATTCGTTGGAGGCGGTGGCGTTGTGTTTGTTTGCTGCTGTGTTGTGTTTGTATTGTTTGATGTTGTGGTGTTTCCGTTAGCATCAACTTTGTCAACACGATAAGCAACTAAGTCGGTGTAAACTCTACCGTTGAACTCTCTACTGTTGATGTCAAAAAAGACTTTCACATTGTCGCCTTCTTTGAAATTTGATAAATTTACTCTGTCGTTCCAAATTGTAAATTGACCGTATGAAGTATATTGTCCCGGCAATTCAATTACAAAAAATTGTTTGCTCCATTTTTTGCCGTTTTTTTCGCCCGACACCGGCTCTAAGGTTTTAAAGAATTTTCCTTCTACATCTAATGCCATTTTCTTTTTGTTTTTTATTTGTTAGACAATCGGGTTTTTATTAAAACGGTGCGGGTTCGTTGTTGACAGATGAATCATCAGCAGGTTTGCTGCTACCGTCGAGTTTTTCAATTCTCCATGCTCTAAGCGATGTTATATATTTGCCTTGCCATTCGTTGCTTCTAATATCAAAAGATACTTTTACTTTGTCTCCCTCTTTACAAGATTGCAAATCTGCTCCGTTGTTGTACACATCAAAAGCCGCAAGGGTTGGATAGTTGCCCGGCACTTCAATCATAAAGTCTTGAGATGTCCATGTGCCATTGCGACCTTCGCCTGTTCTTTCAGGAAAGATTTTCGTAATTTTGCCTTCTATTTCTAATGCCATGTTTCAAATAAAGTTTTTAAAAGGTTAAAAAAAAACTATTTCTTTGTTTTATCATCTTCAGCCTTTATGATTTGCAATAGTTCAATCTCGAAAATAAGTGTACTATTTGGCGGTATTGCTTGAGCGCCTCTTGGTCCGTAGCCTAAGTCTGAAGGAATATAAACTTTCCATTTAGAACCAACAGGCATTGCTTGAAGTGTTAATTGCCAACCTCTTATGACATTTCGCAATGGAAATGTTATGGGCTGACCTCTGTCAACACTACTATCGAATTTTGTGCCGTCAATAAGTGTTCCTGTGTAATGAACTTCAACTTGGTCGTCTATCGATGGTTTTGCGCCGTTACCTTCTGTTATAACTTCGTAATAAATATCTGCGCTATCAAGTTTTTTGACGCCTTCTTTTTTTGCAATGTCGGACAAAAATTTTGTTCCTTTTTCAAGATTTTCCATAGCCTCTTTCTGTTGTTTGTCCATCATATATTGACGGACGAACATCATAGCCTCTTGAGGGTCTTTGAATTTGAAATTTGCAGTGTCTTTTTTTTGTGCAGCAGAAAAACCTGCCCAAAAATTGTTTAAATCCATTTCAGAGAATTGATCTGTTAGTTGAGTGCCTTCAAGAAAGCCGATTGCATAACTTGCAGAATCAATTTTGTTGTTTAAATTTGCCTTAGCATTAAGACCATTTGAACCGCTTGTACATGCAGACAACGCGAGTGCAGAGGCTGCTAAACAAAATAATGATGTTGTTCTCATTTTTAATTTATATCTAATTTTTTTTTGATTTCTTACAATTAATAAATCTCTTATTCGTCTTCTGTATCTTTAGAAGGAGGCTCAACGCTTACGAGTTCTATTTCAAAAATAAGTGTAGAAAACGCTGGCATTGCTTCGCTTGGAGAATAATCGCCATAACCGAGTTCTTGAGGAATGTATAATATGTATTTTGCACCTTCTCTCATCAGTTTCAGACCTTCTGTCATACCGGGGATTAGATAATTCATGCTTAATTTTATCGGCTCCTCGTTGTCATAACTTGTGTCAAAAACGGTTCCGTCGATAAGTCTTCCTTCGTAATGTATTCTGATGTCATCGTTGTCAGAGGGAGTCTTGCCGTTTTTGTCGCCATAATCCAAAACCTTGTACTGAAGTCCCGATTCTGTGGTTTTGACACCTTCTTTTTGGGCGTTTGCAGCAAAAAATTCTCTCTCTTTTTTCATCTGACTTTCTTTCAACTCTTGCTCTTTCTTGTTGAAAAAGTCTTGAAGTACGTTTTTACATTCTTCTAACGAAAGTAGTGGCGAATTGTTAACTTTGCTGTCATTGAAGGCTCTACCTACGATTGTTGCGTCATAATCCGTAAGTCCTTCTTTCACCATATTTTGCGCTAACATATAGCCTAACGCGTAACTTATAGAATCGGTTTCAGAGGTGATTTTTACCTTATTGAAATGTTTTTGAGCCAAGACTGGATATACATTCAGTGCTAACAAAACTAATGCGAAAATTTTTTTCATCTTTTTTTTTACTTTTAAAAAATTACAGTTATTTCCGATTTCAAAACGCCTATTGCTGCTGCAACTGGTTCGTTTTCTTGAGCGGAATATATTTCAACTATTTTTTTGCCGAGTTCTGAGGCTTTTGCATCAATTTCTACGGTTTGAGAGGCTTGATTTACGATTTGTGTAATCAGTTCTTTTACGTCAGTAACGGCTTTCCATGCTTGAGAAGAAACATAAATCTGTTGAGAAAGGTTGTGTTCGTATTCAGCGCGGATAGAGGTTAGAAGGTTGTGTTGAAGTTCTAACGCTGTCATTCCGGGTTCTGTTACTCTAACAATAAGATTTTGTGGGTTAATTCTTTCGAGCAGTAGAGTTAGTCTTTCGTATGCTGCGAGTCTTATAGGGGTTACAGTTTTGTGATTTTCTACGGCGAGAGAGAGTTTTTCTTTCGAGTCCTCGCGGTCAAAAAACTGCTTGATAATCATATATGTAGCCGCCAAAACAACTAATGACGGTAAAACATATTTAAATATTTCTAATAATTCCATTTCGTTATTAATATTATAAAAAACCGCTGCAAAATTAATAAAACTTTTTTAGTAATTCATTTTTTTATTTTAATTTTTCTGTAAAAACCTTTATCTTTGCCAAAAACAATTGCAAAAACTTATAATCATGGCACGAATAGCGAACCCAATATACGATGCGGCGTTTAAATATTTGATGGACGAACCAAGAGTTGCAAAAACTCTTATTGCTGCTGTCTTGAAAATAGACAAGTCTGACATTATTGAATTAACGCCCGATCGCAATGAAGTCATCACTACCAAGAGAGACGAAATCAACGCTTGTCGTTTGGATTTTACAGTTAGAATCAAAACCAAAAAAGGCACAAAGGCGGTTTATATCGAACTTCAGAAGGCTTGGGCAAAAGGCGAAATGAAACGTTTTCGTTCGTATCTTGCTGCTCAATACACCAGAGCCTCGAATGTCGGTAATGACAATCATCCATTGCCAGTTTTGTCAATTTATATTCTTGGCGAAAAAGTTGACCATCTTAGCGAGGCTGTTACTTATATTTCTCGTCATTATTATAATCAGAATGGAATTGAAATTAACGTTGATTGTCCGAGTTGGTTTGTAGAATGTCTTTCGCATGATATGGTTGTAATTCAGATTCCTAAAATTACTCCTCGTCCAGATTCAACATTGGATAATCTTTTGACGATGTTTGATCAAAGCAAAATTGATAGTAAAGACCGTCAGATTATCAATTATGACATTGACGATTACGAGGTTCCCAAAGGCGAACTTCGTGATGATATGCGCTTTATAGTCCGCCGTCTTGAACAAGCAACTGTCAGTGAAGAAATTCGTATGAAGATGGATTTGGAAGATAAAGTTGAAGAAATGCTCAACGATAAAAAGTCTGCAGAGGCAAAAGTTGCAGAGCAAGAAAAATTGTTGCAAGAGAAAGATTCTCAATTACAAGAACAATCGGTACAATTGCAAGAACAATCGGTTCAATTGCAAGAACAATCTTTTACAATTAAGCAACAAAAATCCGAATTGGAAAAGTTGAGACAACTATTGAAACAGAATGGTTTAACTGATATATAGCCTTTAGGGGAGTTCTAAAAATTAGATTTTTCAAGGCGTATGAAATCGAAAAAGCGCAGTTTACTGATTGTAAATGAGCATTTTGAGATTGAAATACAACGGTTTATTTTAATTTTTTATATAAGAAATTTTCATTATTTTTGCAAAAAAATATGTCGGATAGTTTTTTAAAATGATAGATAGTAAAAAAATATTATTTTATACTTGTTCATTGTTTTGTGTTTTGTCGTGTGTCGCACCTGAGACAGAAGACAATGATTTGTGTTTTTTTATTGACGGAGATTTTCCTGCCATGAAAGGTGATACCGTTTTTTTGGAGTATATCAATGATTCTGGACTCGAATTAATGGACTCTTCTATTGTTGACGATGAAGGAAAATTCTCTTTGAACTCCAAAATTTCAACGGCGGATTTTTACACTTTAAGATTCTCTGATAAGGAAAAATTTATAACGCTTATACCTGATACTTGTCAGAAAATATCTTTGAACTCTAAGGAGAAAGATTTTCATCGCAATTATAGTATAGAGGGGTCTCCTGAAAGTGAAAAAATATGTAATGTAGTGTCTCAACTTACCAAACTACAAGATATTACTGATTCACTTGGGAAAATTTTTAGGGCATCGGTTTCTGAGAAAAATTTGGCGGAAATAAAATATTCGTTGGATTCTATTTATGAAATTCATTACAAAAATTTAAGAAAGTTTTCTGACAATTTTTTGAAAGAAAATTCAAATTCGTTGACACAAATTGTCTGTGTCTCGCAATATATAAATCCAAAAACGCCTCTCTATGACCCCGAAAAAGATTTAGAGGTTTACAAAAAAGTTTGTGATAATTTAAATGATTATTTCCCTGACAACTATTACACAAAGCGTATGATTGCTTTTTTGGAGCGTCAGAAACTTTCGTTAAGCGGTGAAAAACCTCTTGAATGTGTAATCAAAAAAGGAATGAAGGCACCAGACATTCAATTGAAAAATCAAAAAGGAGAGACTTTCAGCCTTTATGACCTTCATGAAAAAAAATATATTTTTGTAAGTTTTACGGCATCTTGGTCTGATGTTTCAAAAGATTACAACGAACAATTAGTAAAGGTGTACAAAAAATATTATCTAAAACGATTTTCAGTATATCAAGTTTGGTTGGAGTCTCGTCAAGATAGTTGGAAAAAAGCCCTTTATGAGCAAAGAATTCCTTGGATGACGTATTCGGATTTCAAAAATTGGAATACGCAAGCCGTGAAAGATTACGGTGTCAAAACACTTCCGTCAAATTTTTTGTTGAACGGCGATTTTACTGTTTTGGAAACAGACCTCACTGTTAGTGAATTAGAAAGATTTTTGGAACAACATTTACAGAAAAAATAAATAATAAAAAAAATATATGAAAGAATTTTTTAAAATGTTCGGTGCGGTTTTGGCCGGACTTTGTGTTTGGGGGATTATATCAAGTATAGTCTCTATGTTTTTGTTTATGGTGTTTTTTTCTTCTTTGACGAGTATTTCCAAAAAAGATACAACCGTTAATGTTGAAAAACATTCCATTCTAAAACTCGACTTGTCAAAACCTATTGCTGATAGGTCAAGTACTAATTATTCAAAGATTTATGATACTTGGTCGTTTGATAATCTTAATGTTACAGGTCTTGACGATATACAGAAAGCACTTTCAGCGGCAATGTTTGACGATAAAATTGAGGCTTTGTATGTAAATCTTTCAGAATGTTTGATTCCTGATTTTGCAACGGCTCAAGAAATTAGAAACATGCTTGTAACGTTTCAAGAAACAGGTAAGCCCGTTTATGCTTTTGCGGATAATTATGACAATATGTCGTATTATGTTGCAACGGGTTGTGAAAAAATATTTATGCAAAAATGTGGAGATTTGGTTTTGAAAGGTCTTTGCTCACAAAGTATTTATTATAAAGGTGCGTTGGACAAATTTGGAATCAACGCTTATGTAATAAGACACGGAAAATTTAAGTCTGCGGTTGAGCCTTTTATGCAAGAAAAAATGTCAGAGGCAAATAGGCTTCAAATTAAGACTTATCTTAATGATATTTGGAAAGTAGTTGTGGAAGAAATTTCGCATTCGAGGGAAATTGAGCCTGAGCAAATTGAAAAATATGCAGACGAACTTTCTCTTTATAGCGATGAAAAATTATGTCAAACTTCGGGTTTGATTGATAGTATTTGTTTTGAAACTGACTTTAATACTATTCTTCAAGAGGCTGTTGGTCAGGATATTAATAGTGAAATGAATACAATTTCCATTTCGGATTATTGTTCAATATTGGAAAGTGGTTCTGGTAAAAAAAATATAGCAATCATTTATGCAAGTGGCGAGATAACCTCTGATGAATCCTCTTCCGAAGATGTCATAACGAGCAAAACTATGTTAAAAGCCATTAAGGAGGCTATGGACGATGATAATATAAAGGCTGTTGTCTTGAGAGTAAATTCGCCGGGTGGCTCGGCTACCGAGGCTGAAATTATTCATAACGCTCTTCTTAAACTTAAAGAAAGGAAACCATTGGTTGTAAGTATGGGAGGTTATGCGGCTTCCGGTGGGTATTATATTTCTGCTCCTGCTGACAAAATTTTTGCCGAGCCAACTACAATAACTGGTTCAATTGGCGTTTTTGGTTTAATTTTAAGTCCGGAGCAACTTCTTACAAAAACTTTAGGATTGAATATTGAGACTGTTTCAACAAACAAACATTCTTCGTTTGGAGAAAATAGTTTTTCTTTTGATAGTTATGAATTGTCAGTTTTGCAAAAATCCGTCGAAAATGTTTATTCTCTTTTTATTGAGCATGTTGCAAACGGCAGAAATATGACTGTATCTGAGGTAGATTCTATCGGACAGGGTAGGGTTTGGACAGGAGTTGCGGCAAAACAAATTGGTCTTGTTGACGAGTTAGGTGGTCTTGACGAAGCACTCAATGCTGCTGCTGAACTTTCTGATTTAAAGTCAATTAAAATAAAACAATTACCGCAAAAAGAAGATGAATTTTCAAAATTGTTTTCAGGTTTGTTGGAAATAAAATCGTCAGAAACAAAAATTTTAAACAAAATAAAAAGACATAACGGTGTGCAGTGTTATCTTCCGCCGTCAAAAATTTATTAAAAAAAATTGATTATTTTTGCACTCTATAAGAAAAAACAATCGAATCATGGATTTAAAAAGCAAAGTTAACACTACCGGACGTCTTATGGCGGCAGCACGTGGTTTGTGGCGTGCTAACGGTATGAAAGAAAAACATTTTGGAAAACCAATTATTGCTATTGCAAACTCTTTTACTCAATTTGTCCCCGGACATGTACATTTGGATGAATGTGCAAAAATCGTAAAACAAACCGTTGAAGACCTCGGCTGTTTTGCTGCTGAGTTCAACACAATCGCTATTGATGACGGTATTGCAATGGGACACGACGGAATGTTATATTCACTTCCTTCGCGTGAAATAATAGCCGACAGCGTAGAATATATGTGTCAGGCTCATAAGGCTGACGCTTTGGTTTGCATTTCAAACTGCGATAAAATTACGCCCGGTATGCTTATGGCTGCAATGCGTTTGAATATTCCTACTGTGTTTGTTTCAGGAGGTCCTATGGAGGCGGGTCGTTACAAAAACGGCAAAATCGACCTTATTGACGCTATGATTATGGGCGGCGACAACGGTGTTTCAGAAGAGGAACTTTCAAAAGTGGAAAAAATTGCTTGTCCTTCTTGCGGAAGTTGTTCTGGTATGTTCACGGCTAATTCTATGAACTGCTTAACCGAGGCTTTAGGTTTGTCGCTTCCGGGCAACGGAACAATTGTTGCAACACATAGAAATAGAGTAGAACTTTTCAAAGCGGCAGCAAAGCGTGTTGTTGAACTTGCATACAAATATTATAACGACAATGATAGTTCTATGCTTCCAAAAAGTATTGCAACTAAGGCTGCTTTCATAAATTCAATGGCTCTTGATATTGCAATGGGTGGTTCAACAAATACGGTTCTTCACCTTTTGGCGGTTGCAAAAGAGGCTGGCGTTGATTTCAAAATGAAAGATATTGACCTTCTTTCAAGACGAGTACCATGTATTTGTAAAGTTGCGCCTAATACTCATGATTATCATATTGAGGAAGTTAACCGTGCAGGTGGTGTCCTTAACATTATGGGTGAACTTGCTAAAGCAAACCTTTTGGATTTGGATTGCAAGCGTATTGACGGTTTAACTCTTGGTCAGGCTGTTAAACAATATTCAATTCTTTCTGACAATATTCCTAATAACGTAAAAGATATTTATACTTCTGCTGCAAGTGGAGCAATTGGTCTTTTGAAGGTTGGTTGTCAGAATGCTCGTTGGGAAAGTCTTGATACTGACCGCGAAAAAGGTTGTATCAGAGATATTCAACATGCTTACACAAAAGACGGCGGAATTGCAGTTCTTTTTGGAAATATTGCTAAAGACGGTTGCGTTGTTAAGACGGCTGGTGTCAGCGAAAAAATATTTAAATTTTCGGGAACGGCAAAAGTTTATGATTCTCAAGAACAAGCGGTTGAGGCTATTCTTGGCGACAAAGTTCAAGCTGGCGATGTGGTGGTTATCAAATACGAAGGACCAAAAGGTGGACCGGGAATGCAAGAAATGCTTTATCCGACTTCATATTTGAAATCCAAACATTTGGGCGAAAAATGTGCTTTGATAACCGATGGTAGATTTTCAGGTGGAACTTCGGGTTTGTCGGTTGGACATGTTAGTCCAGAGGCAGCCTCTCATGGCGAATTTGCATTGATAGAAGATGGCGATGTTATCGAATTTGACATTTTGAATCGTAGCGTTAATCTGAAAATTTCTGACCAAGAGTTGGAAAGTCGTCGCAAAAAAATGGATTCTGACCCAGAAGGTTACAAACCAAAACGCGATAGAAAAGTTTCAAAAGCGTTACAACTTTACGCTGCACATGCTTCAAGTGCGGACAAAGGTGCTGTAAGAGAATTGTAAAAAAAGTCGAAATAAACTTAAAATGGAAATTCGTAAACGACACTCTACAAGTATAAACAATTTTTTTGCGGGAGCCGGCATAGCAATTGCCGTCCCGCTTGTTGTTTTTGTTTTTTATTGGTATCTGAAATTTTATCCGTCAATTGGAATCGTTGATTTGGTTTCAAAAAATCTTAAATTCAGTCAGTTGATGCAAATAATTGCGGTCTGTGCTTTACCTGACCCGTTGATATTTTATTTTTTGTCGCAAAAGCGTTTTGACAATGCTTGTAAAGGAATGTTAGCCGTTATAATATTGCTTCTTGTGATAACAATTATAACCAAGTTTGTATAAAAAAAATGCTGAAGACATTTGCTGTTATAATTTTTTGTTTTGTTCTTAATTTTTCTCTTTTGGGACAAGTTAAGGAAACTGTTTTGGATGAAAACTTTACTGATAATCTTGCAGGTTGGCCTGAAGATATAAACGATATTTATATGGCAAGTGTCAACGGTGGTGTTTATTATTTGGAGCATAAAAGAAATTTTGGCTCTAAGTCTTTTGACATTCCTTTGCAGTTATATTTAGGCACAAATTATTTTATAGAACTCAAGGGCAAAATTATTTCTGGCGATGCTACCAACGGAATGGGAATCGTTTGGGGTAAAAGTGATAATGGGTATTTAAGTTTTGTTATCACTGGCGACGGAAAATTTTATGCTCGAAGAATAGAAAAAGGCTCTAAAGGTGAATATCTTTTGGAGCCTAAATATTTGGAAGCCATAAAGAAAACAGGCGGAATTAATACAATTAGGGTTCAGTATTCTGAAGGCGAACTGATGTTTTTTATCAACGGAAAATATGCGGCTCATATTCCGTCTTTAAAATATTTTGGTGACAATGCTGGCATTATTCTTTATGGTCGTCAGAATGTTGAGGTTTATAATTTTGGTGTCTACGGAACCAAAAATTACGAGCCTTTGGTCGGTTATAACGCCAAGATGAAATTTTCGTATTGTACCATTGACGATAATGTTAACACCGAAAATGGACTTTTTGGCAATGGAGACTCCAGAATACAACCCGGAGAGACGGTGAAACTTTCGGTTACTCTAAAAAATCATGGGTATGGAAAAAGTGGAAATTTGTTCGTAAATTTTTATGTTATAAGTGATTATATAAAAATTATGAACTCCTCTCAAGTTCAGACTTTAAACGATGTGGGCAGAAATCAATCTCAGGTTTTTGATCTTATTTTTCAAGTGTCCGCTCTTTGTAATTTGGACAATTTGAAATTCAAAATTGACTTGACTGACGATAAAGACCGTCTTGCTGAAAGTCTCACTTTTTCGATTCCAACCAGAACTTATATTACGCCAACTAATAGAAAAGGCGATGATAGTTTTACTTTTACGCTTTCATTTCGTGAAACAGCAACCGACGATTTAAATAAAAATTTTCCGATAACAACAAATAATGGAAAAAATATTTGTGCTGTTGTTGTTGGTATTGAAAATTATCTCAACTATCCAAAAGCCGAGTATGCTTATAATGATGCTTTAATTTTTTATAACTATTTGGTGAAAGTTGTAAATGTTCCGCGTCAAAATATCATTTATATTACCAACAAACAAGCAAATCGTTATAGGTTTTCGAGGATTTTTTCTTCTGGTGGAGAACTTAACACAATAATTGAAAACGGAGCAAGAAATATTATTTTTTATTTTTCGGGACTTGGTGTTACTTCAGCAAATATGTTGCAACCTTATATGTTGCTTTTTGATTCAGGAACTACGGAGGCTTATAAAACCTCTTATGGCGTTGTTGAATTGCTAAATAATCTAAAGGCTTTGAGGACTGGAAATCTTATTTGTTTGTTTGAAACTAATTTTGCTGGTCTTGACCGTAGCGGTAAAACAATCTTCAAAACTCCTCAACCGACAAAAAACGTTATTCGTTTTCCTGAAATATCTTCCGATGATGTTTGTATGTTTTATGCTTCAACAACTTCGCAATTTAATCCTATTGTTGAAACTTCAGCACATGGAATGTTTACAAACTATATTCTTTCGGCTCTGAAGTCATACGGAGAAGGTCGCAAAACTCTTGATATGGAAAATCTTCATGATTATGTTTATCATAAAATGACCAAACACGCCTTAGAACTTAAAATGTTGGTTTCACCGCGAATGGATTGTAAAGGAAGGTACGATATTAAACTGTTAAAATAAGTAATATGAAAAAAATTGTTTCTCTTGTTCTGTTTTTTTCTTTTTTTTGTCTTGTAGTCTCGGCACAAAAAGTTGGGCTTGTTTTGAGTGGAGGAGGCGCAAAAGGTTTAGCACATATAGGTATTTTAAAGGCTTTTGAAGAAAATGAAATTCCAATTGATTATATTACAGGTACTTCTATTGGTTCAATAATTGGAGCATTGTATGCCTCTGGTTACACAACCGACGAGATGACAGAACTTTTCAATTCCGAAAGGTTTAAGGCTTGGCTTAGCGGTCAGACTGAAAAAAGTTTGAGATTTTTTTATAAGAAAGAAGACCCTTCGGCCTTGTGGTTCAATTTGAGAATGAATGTTGATTCTATTCTAAAAATCTATTTGCCAACCAATATCATTTCGTCCTATCAGATGGATTTTGCTTTTGAAGAAATTATGGGACGTTCGGCTGCGGCTGCAAAATACAATTTTGATTCGTTGATGGTTCCTTTTCGTTGTGCAGCCTCTGATGTCTACAAAAAAAAGTCGGTAATTTTCCGGCAAGGACATTTAAGTACAGCCGTTAGGTCGTCGATGGCGATTCCGCTTTATTTCAAACCTATGATTTATAATGGTAGTTTGTTGTTTGACGGTGGAATTTACAATAATTGTCCAATTGACGTTATGGAAAAAGATTTTAATCCTGATGTAATAATAGGTGTTCAGGTTTCAACCAACAACGAGCAACCACAAGAAGATGACCTTGTTAGTCAAATCGAAAATATGGTTATGGACCCAAGTAATTATTATATTCCCAAGGAGAAAGGAATAATGCTTGTGCCAGATGTTTTAAATCATAGTACGTTGGATTTTGCGCCCATTGCCGAACTTATCAAGCGCGGTTATGACGAGGCTATTCTTAAAATGGATTCTATCAAGAGTCTTATTTCAAGGCGAGTAACTAAGGAGGAAATTGAGCAGAAACGTCTTAATTTCAAGTCAAAACTTCCTGAAATGATTTTTGATGAGGTAACTATCAATGGGTTAAGACATTCTCATGCGAAATACGTTTTGTCATCTTTTTCGGATTTCAAAAACGATACTATTGGTCTTGACGGTATGAGAAAAGAGTTCTATAAGGTTGCATCTGACAAAACGTTGGATAGAATTTATCCTACAACTACTTTCGATGAATCCTCAGGATATTATAGTCTTGACCTTGAACTTACAAAAAGTAAGTCTTTGGGCGCAAAAATTGGCGGAAATATTTCTACTGCAGCCAATTGTGAAGGCTTTGTTGAAGCAGAGTATTTGTTTTGTAATTATATTCCTATTTCTACCAAAGTTAATGGATATTTCGGACGGTTTTATACTTCTGGTTTGGCTCAGATGAAGGCTTTTTTTCCAAAACCGCTTTTTTCAGTAGAAGCCGCTGTCCAACTTAATCGTTACAATTATATGGAGGCAGACCCTGACGTTTTTTTTGTTGACACCAGAAGTCCTGTCTCAATAAAACATGATATGGAATATTATACTAATATTTCGGTGCCAATTATGATGGCTGGAAAATTTTCTTTTGGTTTTTCTGCGGGAAGTTTTTCAGAGCAGTATTATATGTCGCCAAACTTTACATCCTCTGACAAACTTGACAAAACAACGCTCGGATATTTTGGTAGTCATCTTACTTTTCAGTATCAGACATTGAATCATATAACAATGCCGGGCGATGGTATCAATTTTATTCTGAAACTAAAATATACCAAAGCCTCCGAAAAGTTTATGCCGGGTTTTGATTTCGATGGAGAAAAGTCAGATTTGAGAATAGAGCGTAGAAAATTTTACGACATTTATCTTTATTACGAAAACTATTCATTGCGTACCAAAAATGAAAAGATTGGTTTTCCTTTGTCGTTTGAACTCAATTTGAGCAAACATGACAAATTGATGAATCCTATGGCAACTCTTTTGTCTACAAATGCTTATCGACCTACTGATTATACAAAAACCATGTTGTTTGAAGATTATAGAGCGTTGAAATATGCGGGGTCGAGCATTGGTATAATGTATTATTTTTCTGAAGATTTTACTTTTAGATTGTCGGGTTTTGCATTTTTGCCATATCAAAAAGATTTTCTGGTTGTTAATGACACTCGTTTTGAATTGGAAAGGAAGAAGGCTTTTTCAGGGTTTAAATATTTTTTCAACGCTGCACTTTCGTATCAGACGTTAATTGGACCAATTGCGTTTACTGTCAGGTACGAGCCTGAAGGTAAGAGCCATTTTTATTATATGTTTAATATTGGTTTTATGCTTTATAATAAGAGTTGGTGGGATAGAAATTGATTTCAGTCTTGAAAAAATATTTATTGGCATATTTTTTGATAGTTTTATTGACAAAAAAAATAATTCTTAATTAACTTATTTAAAATGAAAAAAATATTTCTTGTTCTTGGTATTCTGACACTTACAGCCACTTTTAGTGCTGCGCAGAATACTGGTAAAACTACACTTCGTACCGAGCAGACTGGTAAGACCACTCTTGACAAAAACGGCAAGACTACTCTTGATAAAAATGGTAAAACCACACTTGACAACAACGGCAAAACCACACTTGACAAAAATGGTAAAACCACTCTTGACAACAACAATAAGACTACTCTTGACAAAAATGGTAAAACAACCCTTGATAAAGGTAAAACCACACTAAAAAAGTAGAAAATTACATTGTTCTTATAATTATTTGGGTTTATTTCTTTTAACATAAATTAGTCGTTTCTTTTAAAAAAAAATGTTGTAATTTTGCAATGAATTTGAATATTTTGCAAGAATTTTGCATTTTGTTTTTTTATCAAATTAAATATAAAAAATAATGTCTAATTTCAAACAACATTCTGTATCGCGTAAAATTACGCTTCAATTTGGTATTATATTGGCAGTTACGGGTTTTGCAATTGTGATGGCTATTTTTATAGTGAGCAATTCAAAGAGTAATGCCAATTTTTTCTTTGAGAAAGCCATGCCTATAAAGGATTTGGGCAATCTTGTTTACCAAAAAACATTGTTAGGGCTTTCTGAAGTTCAAATGTTTACAACCACTCGTAACGAAGAGCATCGAAAGGCGGCTATTGATTATTTTAAAGAATTAATGGGCTGTTTTAGTCAGATGAGAGAAAAAGTATCAGGCGAGGATGCTGTGTTAGTAGATTCAATGATTGCAAAAGCAAGTCGTTACAACAATATTGTCCACAACAATGTTATTCTTGCTGACAAAATGATTGCTGTGCACGAAGAAATGAATAAACTCAAGAATGAGTATTTTTTTCCAAATATCGAAAAACTTCAAAACGGTGTAATTGCAAGTGCTAACTCGTCTAATGCGAGAGAATCGGCGCAACGTCAAAAAACGATTTCAGACCTTTTACATCTTTTTTTAGAATTTCCGACCAAAGACTTATTCAGCAGGCGATTACACGAACAAGCGAACTTGTAAGAGAAATTTCTCAATTTGCTCCACTAATTGGTCAAGGGGCAACTATGCAGGAAATGGTTGATGCAATAAAAGAATATTCTGTAAAGACAAAGGAGTATTACGAATTAGCGGCTATTGTTGCAGAAAACAACCGCAAAGCCGCAATAGAAAGTGATGCTGTTTTGGATTTAGAGAGTAAATTCAATACCAAACATTACAACGAGGTAAACGAAATAATACTTGGACTTAACAGTAAAATGTCAACAAGTCAGAAACTTATGTTTATTTTGTTGTTGGCTGCCATTGCTGTTAGTATTGCGTTGATAATAGCGATGACACGCAATACTGTTGAGCCAATCAAAAAGGCTGTTGAAGGTATCAAAAAAATTACCGATGGCGATTTAACGGCTAAAGTTGACATCAATACTGGTGATGAATTTTCTGAAATGGCAGAGCAACTCAACACAATGAACTCTAATTTGAAGAATGTTGTAAGTAATATTACTTCAAGTTCTGAACATATCAATCAATATAGTATTGAAATGTCTCAGGCTTCGGATTTGATGAGTCAAGGAGCGGGACTTCAGTCGGCTTCTGCGCAGCAAGTGTCGGCATCGGTGGAAGAGATGAATGCTTCTATTAGTCAGAATAATCAAAATGCGCGTCAGACGGAGCAGATAGCGCAAAATGCTCTTGACAGTATTCGTGAAAGTAGTAATGCAAGTCTGCGTTCTGTGGCTGCAATGAAAGATATTGCTAATAAGATTTCTATTATTGACGAAATTGCGTTTCAGACTAATATTTTGGCTCTTAACGCTGCTGTTGAAGCCGCTCGTGCAGGCGAACATGGCAAAGGTTTTGCCGTTGTTGCCTCTGAAGTTCGAAAACTTGCAGAACGAAGTGCAACCGCTGCCGCTGAAATTGATAAAGTTAGTAAGGAGGGGGTTAGCATTTCGGAAGATGCGGGCAATCGTCTAAAGGATATTTTGCCAGAACTTGAGAAAACGGCAATGCTTGTTCGTGAGATTGCAGATGCAAGCGATGAACAAACCACTGGTATTGAACAAATCAGTAATGCGGTTCAGCAACTAAACGAAATAACACAACAGTACGCTTCTTCGGCTGAGGAACTTTCTTCTTCAAGTAAGAAACTTGCTCAAGAGAGTGAAACCTTAAAGCAATCTGTTGAATATTTCAATATTGGACAATCCACTGAAAGAACTTCGTATTCAAACGGATATATTAGTAATCAGTTGCAAAACTCTGACAATCAGAATTATAATTCTGTGTCGCAGTCAACATCACTTGCTAAATATTCTGCCGCAAAAAATAAGAAAGCAATTCAAGAATAAACATAAAAAAAACGGGTTTTAAATTTAACACCCGTTTTTTTATTTTTAATTTTTTAGTTTCCAACTTCTGATTTTATTGGACATCTCGGCTGCTTTGTTGAGTTCTTGAAGATAAGTTTCAAGTTCTTTCATTGGTTTTGTAACTGCCACCTGACCTGTACATGCAAATTGCAAAATGCCGTATGGTTTTAGTTGGTCAAAAAGTTTCAAAACTTCTTTTCTTGAACCAGTTTTTTCAACAATTATAAACTCTTTTTCAATATCAAGTATTCTGACGTTGAAATCTCTTATCAAGCCTTCCATTGGCGTTGAAATGTTTGCCGTTGAAATTTTGTAAAGAGCGAGTTCCTGACTTACAACATCTTGTTGTTCATAGTAAAATGCCCTTAAAACCTCCGTTAATTTTTCAATCTGGTCGGCGGCTTTTTTCATCATTTCGGGCGTTGTTTTGGTAACAATAGTATAGCGGAAAATGCCTTTTATTTCCGATTCTGATGTCGTAAGCGAGTCGATATTATAAAAACTATTGTTATACGGTTCAATAGTCCAACTTTGTCTTCTGTAAAAACCACAACCGTATATTGTTTTATATTTTCTTCTGTTGTTTTCATTTTGTCTAATCGTTACTTACTAATTTCATTTCGTCAACTGTAGAGCCGGGGGCGATAAATGGCATTACTTTCATATCTTTGTCAACAATTATTTCGAGTAGATATGCGCCTTCGTAAGAGAGCATTTCTTGAATTGAGGATTCCAAATCCTCTCTTAATTCAACTTTTTTTGCTTTTATTCCGTATGCTTTTGCAAGTAGAATAAAATCAGGATTTACAAGGTCGGTTTCAGAATATCGTTTTCCGTTGAACATATTTTGCCATTGTCTTACCATGCCGAGAACTGAGTTGTTAAGTATGACGATTTTTACGGGAATTTTCTCTTGAATAATTGTTCCGAGTTCTTGTTCGTTCATTTGGAAACCGCCGTCGCCGGTAAACAATACAACGGGGAAATTTTTCATTTTGTTGGCCTTTGACATAAATTTCTGTGCTACTGCGGCTCCAACTGCTGCCGGCAGACCAAATCCCATTGTTCCGAGTCCTCCTGAAGTTAAGAAAGTATTCGGATGTTTAAATTTGTAATATCTTGCTGCAATCATTTGGTTTTGACCAACATCTGTTACAACAATTGCATCTCCTGAAGTTTTTTTCGATACAATGTCAACGGCTTCGCCCATTTGTATTAATGGCAATGTAGAATGAGTATCTTTTTTGATTACTTGTTCTAATTCCATTTGATAGAATTTGTCAAATTCTTTTCGCCAACGATTGTAAGTTTTTTTCTCGATTCTTGGAGTTAAGTATGACAATGCTGATTTCAAATCTCCGTGAACAGATAAATCGGCGGACACGATTTTTCCGATTTCTGATTTGTCGATTTCGATATGTAGAATTTTAGCTTTTGTGCCGTAGCCGGAGGTTTTGCCGGTTACTCTGTCCGAAAATCTCATACCGATAGCGATGATTAAATCGGCTTGATTTGTTAACATGTTTGAGGCGTAACTTCCGTGCATTCCGAGCATTCCTACATTCAGAGGGTGGTCGGATGGCAGTGCAGAAAGTCCCATCAACGTTGTGCCAAACGGTATTCCTGATTTTTCCACAAATTCTTGAACGGCTTTTTCGGCTCTTGCAATCAGCACGCCATGACCGATAAGAATGAGTGGTTTTTGTGCAGCATTAATCATTTCGGCAGCCTTGTCGATTGTCTCCTGCGGAATTTCTGGGTAGGGAACATAACTCCTTATGACAGGTGCTTTTTTGTATACGAAATTTGTCTGCGAGGTAAGTTCATTTTTGGTGATTTCCAAAACCACAACGCCCGGACGTCCTGAAACGGCAATGTAAAATGCTTTAGCCATTGTTTCAGCAATATCTTCGGCTTTAGTGATTTGTGCGCTCCATTTTGCAATCGGCATCGAAAGTCCGAACACGTCGGTTTCTTGAAAAGCATCTGTTCCAAGAAATGCGCTTCCAACCTGACCTGTTATAACAACAAGTGGCACTGAATCCATGTTAGCATTAGCAATTCCCGTGATAGCATTAGTTGCTCCCGGTCCCGAAGTTACAATGCAGACTCCGGGTTTGCCAGTAATTTGTGCGTATGCTTGAGCCTCATGAACTGCTGCTTGTTCATGACGAGATAGAATATGATGTATTTTGTCTCTTTTGCTGTAAAGACTGTCGTAAAGCGGTATTACCGCACCGCCCGGATAGCCGAAAACTGTATCTTGACCTTCTTCTATCAAAGATAGTAATACGGCATCCGCTCCTGAAATTTTTTCCATTTTTTTGCTACGTATATTTTGTTGCAAATTAAAAAAAAATTACAAACATCTGCAAATTTTTCAATAACAATTTATAATCTGCGGAATCTCGATTTTTTTTGTAGATTCCGCAGATTATAATTTGTTATTTCATAAATAATGAGTATTTTTGCCTGTAAATTATTCTATTATGCTTATAGGAAGAGATAAAGAAAAAGTCATATTACAAGAGGCTCTTGACAAAGAAGAATCTCAATTTATTGCGGTTTACGGACGTCGTAGAGTTGGTAAAACATTCTTAATTAGAGAAAGTTATGGTTATCAATTTTATTTTCAGTTTACGGGAGCCGCACATACTTCATTGAAAAATCAATTAACAAGATTTGTTTTTGCTCTTCAAGAGCAAGGCTTAAAAGATGCTCCGAGGCAAATTAATTCTTGGTTAGAAGCCTTTAGTTTGTTAAAACAACTTATAAACCAGAAAGATGGAGGAAAAAAAGTTATTTTTTTAGACGAACTTCCATGGCTTGACTCTCCAAGGTCGGGATTTTTGTCAGAATTGGAAGTTTTTTGGAATGGTTGGGCTTCTGCACGAAAAGATATAGTGCTTGTAGTTTGTGGAAGTGCTACTTCTTGGATGGTTAATAAAATCATAAAAAACAAAGGTGGATTACATAATCGTCTTACTCAACGTATTGCTTTAAAACCGTTTACATTGAAAAATTGTAAACAATTGACCATAAGTAATGGTGTAGAATTTTCGCAACGGCAATTGCTTGAAGCCTATATGATTTTTGGTGGTGTACCATATTATTGGAGTCTGCTAAAAAAGGGAGCAAGCCTTGCTCAAGAGATTGATAGATTGATATTTTCTGAGGACGGCGATTTGTATGACGAATTTAGTATGCTATATGCTTCGCTTTTTAAAAAGCCAGAGCCGTATATAAAAGTTATTTCGCTTTTGTCGAACAAAAATTATGGCATGACTCGTCAGGAATTGATTTCGGCAGGAGGGTTCGACGAAAACGGTGCGTTTTCCGACCTCTTGTCCGACCTTGAATGGTGTGGTTTTATTCGTTCTTATCAAAACACAGGTAAACGGGTGAAAGATGTTGTTTATCAGTTGATTGATAATTATACTGTATTCTATTATTCGTTTGTAAAAAATAGGCGACGCTCAAAAAACTATTGGCAATCCATGCAAGGTAAACCCGAATACAACGCATGGTGCGGTCTTGCTTTTGAGCGGGTTTGCCTTTGGCATACCGAGCAAATAAAGGCAAAACTTGGTATCAGCGGCATTGTTACTACCGAATATGCTTGGCGTAATGTTGCAAACAATGAAATTTCTGGTGCGCAGATTGATTTGCTAATTGAGCGTGGTGACGGTATTATTGATATTTGTGAAATAAAATTTTCCGTTGAAGAATATTCAATCACAAAAGAATATATGGAAAAATTGTTGCATAAAAAATCTGTATACAAAAGTGTTACAAAAACTCGTAAAGCAGTTCATTTGGTTATGATAACAACTTTTGGTTTAACAAAAAATGCTTATTTTGGAGAGATTCAAAACGAGGTTGTAGCAGATGATTTGTTTCAATAACAATTTATAATCTGCGGAATCTCGATTTTTTTTTGTAGATTCCGCAGATTATAAAATTAAAACCACTATTTTTCTTCTTGTTTTTCCAAATCCGAAAGATAGTCTGTGAGTTTGCCCATTGGTCTTGTTACGATTACTCGTCCTGACTGGATAAATTCTCTAACATCGTAACCTTTAAGTTGTTTTGAAAAATCCTCAATATCGTCTAACGTGCCAGTTTTTTCAATCACAAAAAATTCTGGCTCTAAAGCAATTATTCTTGCCGAATGGTTTTTTATTAAATCAACCAACGAATTTTTTGCAGTTATGCCTTTGGTTGAAATTTTAAACAAGGCTATTCCCATTGCGATAACTTGATTTTCGTCGTATAAAAACGCTTTTAAAACTTCAACTTGTTTTTCTATAAGTTTCCTTAAATGCTCTGCCTGATCTTTTGTGGTATTTATCGTTATGACAAACGAATGTATACCTTCTGTCATTGCAGTTGAAGTGTTAAGCGATTCTATATTTACTTTGTGTCGCGTAAAAATAATCGAAATTCTATTTAGAAGTCCGACATGGTTTTCTGTGTAAATCAGCAATGTGTATTTTTGACGAGTATTATCTTGATTGTTTTTGTTTTCCATTTTTATTCTTTTTCTTGAGCGGTTAATAACATTTGGTCAACTGCTTTTCCGGCTGGGATTACGGGGTAAATATTTTCTAATTTTTCAACTGTAACCTCAATAAAGTAACTTCCGGGGTAATTTAGCATTTCGTCGATTGCAGAATCCAAATCTTCCAAAAGTGTAACTTTTCTTGTTTTGATTCCGTATGCTTGTACAATTTTTTCAAAATCAGGATTTTGCATTGCTTTGAAATAGTCATGCGATTGATAATACAAATCTTGAAGTTGCCGAATCATTCCCAAATAATTGTTGTTAAGAAGAATCATTTTTATTGGCAATTTGTATTGCATTATTGTTCCTAATTCTTGAATTGTCATCTGAAAACCACCATCGCCCATAAAACAAACCACATTTCTTTTGCCCTTACCATACGAGGCACCTATTGCTGCAGGTAGTCCAAACCCCATTGTTCCGAGCCCTCCTGAAGTGATAAAAAAGTCGTTGTCCTTAAACTCAAAATATCTTGCCGTTGCCATTTGATTTTGACCAACATCTGTTACCACAACTGTTGCATCTTTTATTTTGTTGCTAATTGCTCTAACGGCTTTTCCCATTTTTAAAATGCCATCGTCTAAGGTTTTGTTTGAGTATTTTCCTAAGTCTTTGTTGATGACTTTTTCTTGCTCTTTTTGCCTTAAACTTTCCATTTCTTCGAGCCATTCGTTGTGAAAATTTTTGCTAATTTTCATTAGAAGTTGTTTTAAAGCCGATTTTGCGTCTGCAATTATATGTACATCGGTTTTAACAACTTTGTCAATTTCCGACGGATCGATTTCTATGTGAATGATTTTGGCATTTTTAGCATATTGAGCCACATTTCCTGTTACTCTGTCAGCAAACCTCATTCCGATTGCTAAAAGTACATCGCAACGATTTGTCATAATGTTAGCGGCATAGTTTCCGTGCAGACCAACCATTCCAGCGTAAAGCGGATTTGAAGTTTCAAAGGCCGATAGTCCAAGAAGTGTTGTCGCAACTGGAATTTGCGCTGTTTCTGACAGGTTTTTTATCAAATCTTTGCAACCCGAAATTAGTACGCCGTGTCCAACAATCATTAAAGGCTTTTTGGCATTGTTCAAAAGTTGAGATGCTAAATCTATATCCTTTTCAATTGGTTTTAGTTTTGGGTGATAACTGCGGATTTTTTCGCATTTCTGATATTCAAATTTTTCAATAATTTGAGTTTGAGCATCTTTTGTGATGTCAATCAGTACTGGGCCGGGTCTACCGCTACGGGCTATGTAAAAGGCTTTTGCAAGTGTTGACGGTATTTCTTCGGCTTTTGTTATTTGATAATTCCATTTTGTAACAGGCATCGAAAAGCCGACAACATCGGTCTCTTGAAACGCGTCATAGCCGAGTTGAGGTGTCAACACTTGACCTGTGATGCAAACTATCGGTGTGCTGTCGAGTTGAGCGTTTGCAATGCCGGTAAGCAGATTTGTCGCCCCCGGTCCTGAAGTTACCATACAAACGCCGACCCTCTTGTTGACGGCAGCGTAACCTTCAGCAGCATGAACTGCGCCTTGCTCATGCCTTACCAAAACGTGTTTGATTTCATTCTCGTGTTTATAAAACGAATCGTAAATTGGAAGATTACTTCCGCCGGGATAGCCGAAGACTGTGTCAACGCCTTCCGCAATAAGTGCTAATGTAACCGCTTCAGCACCGTTAATATTTTCTACCATAAAGTTCTTAAAAAAAATGCGTTTGCAAAATTACTAAAAATTCAAGATTATATTATAAAAGTTATTCATTTATTTTTTGTGGATTAAAAGATGTAAAATTACATTTTTTTGTATGAATTATTACATCAAAAATTTTTGTTGATTTCTAATCTTTATATCCAAATTTGCAGCCGTAAAATTCAAAAAACTCCAAAGAAACAACTTTTGAGAAATTTATTTAGTATAGTTTTTTGTTAAAAAGGTTGATTTCAGAAAAATATACTAAAATTTAAAAAACCTTTGGCGAATTTTTCTTTAGTTTTTAATTTTGCGACATAAAAAAATACCGAATATATGAGTAAAAAAAAAATAAACGAAAACGTTACAGAACTAATTGGTTCAACACCTCTGCTGAAACTTAACAGAATAGGTTTTCAGGAAAAATTGCAGGCAAGTATTCTTGCAAAAATAGAGGCATTTAATCCGGGTCGCAGTGTTAAGGATAGAACGGCTCTTTCTCTTATTGAAGCGGCTGAAAGAAAAGGACTTATCAACAAAAATTCTGTTATTATAGAACCTACAAGTGGAAACACTGGAATTGGTCTTGCAATGGTTTGTGCTACAAAGGGTTACAAACTTATTCTAACAATGCCTGATTCTATGACAATAGAGCGTAGAAAAGTTTTGAAAGCCTTAGGTGCAGTTTTGGTTTTGACACCAGCCTACGAAGGTATGCCGGGTTCAATTAAAAAAGCCCATGAATTAGCAAAAGAATATGTCAATTCTTATATTCCTCAACAGTTTGAAAACGAGGCTAATCCTGAAATTCATCGCTTGACAACCGCAAAGGAAATAATCGAAGATACTGACGGAAAAGTTGATATTTTTATTTCAGGCGTTGGCACGGGTGGTACAATCACGGGTACGGGCGAAGAATTGAAAAAATATAATCCAAATATCAAAGTTATAGCCGTTGAACCTTTCACAAGTTCGGTGCTTTCTGGTCATAAGCCCGGTCCGCATAGACTTCAGGGCATTGGCGCGGGATTTATTCCGAATATTCTCAACACCAAAATTTATGATGAAATAATAAGAGTGAAAGATGAAGACGCTTTTTCTTGGTCAAGACAATTGGCTAAAAAAGAGGGAATTTTGGTAGGAATTTCTTCTGGGGCGGCTCTCTCGGCGGCAATTCAAGTGGCAAAACGTCCTGAAAACAAAGGTAAAAATATAGTTGTACTTTTGCCCGATACCGGCGAAAGGTATCTTTCAACAACACTTTTCAAGCAAGATGAATAATAATTAAAAATGTTAAAAAAAATATGGTAACAATAATCGTAAACGGTAAAGATCAAGAAGTTACACTTCCTTTAACATTGGAAGAACTTATCAAAAATAATAATGTCGCTAATCCTGAAATGGTGAGCGTTCAAATAAATGACAAGTTTATTGAAAGAGAAAATTTTTCAACAACGCAAATTTCAGAAAACGATGTCATTGAGTTTCTTTACTTCATGGGTGGAGGCTGGTATTAATTGACAGTTGATAATTGACAATTCGTAATTCAAAATTCGTAATTCAAAATTCGTAATTCAAAAATTATGTTTGATTTTTCAGAAGAAGAACTCAATAGATATTCGCGCCACATACTTTTGAAAGATGTTGGCGTTGAAGGGCAAGAAAAAATTCGTAACGCCAAAGTGCTTGTTGTTGGTGCGGGTGGACTTGGTTCGCCAGTGATTTTATATTTAGCGGCTGCTGGAATTGGTACAATTGGTATTATTGACGGTGATGTGGTTGATTTAAGCAATCTTCAGCGTCAGATTATACATACAACAAAAGATGTCGGATATTCTAAGGCTTTGTCGGCACAAGAAAAAGTTAAAGCCTTAAATCCACACGTTAAAACTGTGGTTTACAGAGATTTCTTGCGTGCAGACAACGCTCTTGACATTATAAAAGAATACGATTTTATAATTGACGGAACTGATAATTTTCCTGTAAAATTCTTAATCAACGATGCTTGTGTAATGGCGGGCAAACCATTTAGTCATGGTGGAATTTTAAGATTTGACGGTCAGACGTTTACGCACGTTCCGGGGCATAGTTGTTATAGATGTATTTTCAACGCTCCGCCGCCTGCTAACCTTGTTCCGACCTGTTCTCAAGCGGGTGTGCTTGGAGCAATAGCAGGAATGTTAGGTACTATTCAAGCCGCTGAAACTTTGAAATATTTCACTGGTGCAGGCGAATTGTTGACAGACAAATTGCTTGTTTTTAATGCAAAGACAATGGATTTCAGAAAAATATCTGTTGCAAAAAGAGATAATTGTCCTATTTGCGGTCATAATCCAAGTATCACAGAACTTGTGGATTACGAGCAAGCCGCTTGCGAAATGAAAAAACATTAAAAAAGCATAGAAAAAAATGTCAGACGAAAAGAAAAAATTATCGCTTATTGCTTTTTCTGGCGATTTTGATAAGTTGACCGCAGTGTTTACTCTTGCTTCGGGAGCGGCAGCGGTTGGTTACGAGGTGAATATTTTTTTCACTTTTTGGGGGCTTGACGCTATCAAACAGAAAAAAGGCAGAAGTTTTGTCGGAGGAAACCTCTTGACTAAGATTTTTGGTTTTATGATGGGAGGTCTTCATGTTGCGCCGACTTCAAGGTTTAATTTCTGTGGTTTGGGACCGCGAATTTTCAGAAAGTTGATGAAAAAAAATAATGTCGCAACTTTGGAAGAACTTGTGGAGGCATCAACGGCTTTGGGCGTTAATTTATACGCTTGCGAAATGGCTATGCACGTTTTGGGGCTCAAACAATCGGATTTTATTCACGAAGTAAAAGATACTCTTGGAGTGGCTACTTTTCTTGAAATTTCCGAAGGCGGCAGAACGATGTTTATATAATTGAAAATTGACAATTGACAATTGAAAGTTGAAAAATTAAAAAATTAAATTTATGGCAACACATACTTTAGATATAACAAAAGAGCATTGCCCGATGACATTTGTCAAGACAAAACTAAAACTTGCTCAAATCTCTGATGGCGATATTTTGGAGGTGCTTTTAACAGAAGGCGAACCTCTTAACAATGTTCCAAAATCTGCAACAGAACAAGGCTTTAAAGTTCTTGGTATAGAGCATGTTTCAGGAAATATTCATAAGGTAACAATCGAAAAATAATGAAAGTTAAAATTTCTGATTCTGCTTGGCAGTCTGTTTTATCGCAAGCGCAAAAAGATGCTCCTAAAGAATCATGCGGCTATTTACTTGGAACTGATGCTGAAACCGTTACCGAAAATTATCCAATGACAAACATTGATGATTCTACGGAGCATTTCAGTTTTGATGTTAAAGAACAGTTTGAGGCTGTAAAATATGCCCGAAAAAATTCTCTTGTGATTGTAGGAAATTGGCATAGTCATCCTGCTACGCCGTCAAGACCTTCTAAGGAGGATATTAGATTGGCTTTCGACGAGAATATTCTGTATTTTATTTTGTCGTTGAAAGACGAAAAACCAGTTTTCAATGCTTTTAAAATTCAAAACTCAAAAGTTATTGAAAAAATTGAGATAAAATCGTAATAATAAAATTAAAATCACAAAAACAAATGTCAGACAACAATATTCAGCGCAGTATAACAACTGTGACAGCAAGAAATCTTGCGGACACAACTAAGACCCCGCCGCAGATGGGTTCCATCACTCCAAGATTATTATTGAAATTACTTCCTTGGACACAAGTGGAAAGCGGAACTTACAGAGTAAATAGAACAAAAGTTGAACTGAAAAAAGCAGAAAGAATTGTAATTCAGTATTTTGAAGGTGTTCCAAGTTTTACCGCAAAAAATCTCAAAGCAATTCCGCTTTTTTTAAATATTGATTCGGAAATTGTTTCAGACCTTGCAAAAAATTTTGTTCCTGTTGAGGTAAAACGTGGCGAAAATCTCGTTACGCAAGGTAAAGATAAGCAAAAATTTTTTATCGTTGCTAATGGTCAGGCTGAGGTTATCAGTACGGGGCTTCACGGTGAGGAATTGAGAATTGCGCTTTTGTCAACGGGAGAATATTTTGGGGAGGCTGACCTTTTGTCTGCTGCTGATTCTACTGTTTCGGTTAGAGCCGTTACGGATTCAGTTTTTCTTCAACTTGACACTCCTGTTTTGGAAAAACTTATTAGCGAAAAGCCAAATTTCCGCGAACAATTCAATAATGCTGTTAACGAGCATTTGAGACTAAAGGCTACAGTAAACGATCATGGCGAAAAACATATCGACCTTGTAAGCGGACACGAAGAGGATAATATTATCCCTGAAACTTATATTGATTATGACGAAAATCCAACTGAATATCAATTAAATACGCTTCAGACTGTTGTTCGTGTTCACACTCGTGTCAGCGACCTTTACAACAAACCATACAATCAGTTGGAACAGCAATTAAGACTTTCAATCGAAAGTCTAAAAGAGCGTCAAGAGTGGGAACTTATTAATAATAAAAAATTCGGACTTTTGGCTCAAGCCGCTCCGGGTTATAAAATCAGCACTCGTTATGGTGCTCCAACTCCTGACGATTTGGACGAACTTTTAACTCTTGTTTGGAAAGAGCCTGCGTTCTTTATTGCTAATCCGAGGGCTATTGCTGCTTTCGAGAGAGAATGTACATGGCGTGGAGTTCCGCCCGTTGCAATCGACCTTTTCGGAACCAAAGTGATAACTTGGCGAGGCGTGCCGATTGTTCCTTCCGACAAAGTGGAAATCAAAGGTCAGTATTTGACAAACAGAGGTGTCGGCACAACAGAAATCATTCTTGTTAGAACCGGCGAAAAAGAGCAAGGCGTTGTTGGACTTCATCAAGCCGGCATTCCGGGCGAAATTGCTCCGTCGCTTTCTGCAAGGCTTATGGGGCTTGACCAGTTTGGTGTAGCAAGTTATTTGTTGACAAAATATTTCTCTCTTGCAAGCCTTACTGACGATGCAATTGCAGTGCTTGAAAACGTGGAAGTTGGATATTATCATGATTATCAGCACAGAAACCAAATTGAAAAATAATGTACTGCAGCGAATTTTTAAGATTTTCGCCTGACGAACTTTCTGTTTCTGACAGGTCGTTGTTTGAAGGAGTAATAAAAAAATATTTCTCTGAAGACTTAAAACCTGTACAAGTTGATAATAGAAAATTTTCCGATTTCGGCGAAGAAGATTTTCAGGGCAATAGAAAATGTTTGCTCAAAGATGACGGCTTTGGAATCGGTATTCCTGAGACCGAAATCGTCAAAAAACTTAGTTATGATGAGGTTGACACGATAAATTCGGAGCAAGTCCGTTTGCAATTTCCTATTCTTCATCAAAAGGTAAACGGTCATGACCTAATTTGGTTTGATAACGGCGCAACAACGCAAAAACCGCTCAGCGTGATAGAAGGGTTAAGTGAGTTATACAAAACTGATTATTCCAACATTCATCGTGGAGCGCATACTTTGGCTGCTCGTTCTACCGATAAATATGAACAAGCAAGAAACAAGGTTGCGAAATTTATCAATGCTCCAAATAGCGAAAATATAGTTTTTGTGCGCGGAACAACCGAAGGTATAAATCTTATTGCTCATACTTTTGCGCAGAAATATCTTCTTGAAGGTGATAATGTTATAGTTTCAACACTTGACCATCACGCTAATATTGTGCCTTGGCAAAGTATGTGCAACCTCAATTCCGAAAGTCTAAAATTTTTTCGATAAAAAAATATTTTTTACCTTGTAATTTTTTTATGACTGTAAAAATGTAAAGTTTAGTTTGCTCCTAAGG
>CAJOGF010000054.1 GCA_905233995.1 uncultured Bacteroidales bacterium
TTAGAAGTTGAAAACTCACGATTTTGAGCCATCAAAATACTCATTTCTGTACCCGTAAAAAACATACCGCGAATTACGCCGTTGATTTTCAAAGGCATATAATACGCCAAATAATCACTACCCAAAATATCAGCAATTCCCTCAAACTTTTGTCCTGATTCTATTGTTTTTACAACCGGCGAATCATACGAAAGAATTGTACCGACAGCATCGCTTCCGTTGCTATTTTTTACTGTTGTAACAATTCTCACATATCCAGCGTCAGTTTTTTGAAAAATAGTGAAATGACTTCCGCTTTTTTGTGCAATTAATTTTGCAAGGTCGGAATTTTGAACCTCTTTTCCGTTTAATGTCCAAAGTTTTGTAGGTGTACCCTCAAGCATCACTACTTGATCCTGCTCTTTGAAACCGCCCAAAAGTTCACTCATCAACTCAGCATTAGAGAGCAAAATATCGTTTTTAGTACCATTGCTCTTTTCCATCATATTGAGTGTAGAATTTGCGGAAAGCAACTCCATACCTACACTTTGTTCTATAGCCTCAGAAAGCACACCTCTTGTAACAGAGGTTACAATCGCAAATATTGAGACCACAAACAAAACACCCATCACCATAATAATAAGTGAAAGTGTTCGTCTTAGACCCATCTTTTTAATTACTTCCATGTTATACAAATATGTAAGGTTTCAATTGCAATATTGACAAATTCTGTGCAAATAAACAAATTTTTTATATTTTTTTTATAAAAAAAATTACACTTTTTGTGTACAACATAAAAAAAATATTCGTACATTTGCAACCGTAAAAAGAGAAATTTTTATTTATTCATTAATTTATAAATTAATTAAACAAAATGATTAAATTAGGTATTAACGGTTTTGGCCGTATCGGACGTATGGTTTTCCGTGCTGCAGTTGAAAACTTCGGCAAAGACATTCAGGTAGTAGGTATCAACGACCTTTTGGACGCTGATTATTTGGCTTATATGCTCAAATATGATTCAGTTCACGGTCATTTCAACCATGACATCAAAGTTGAAGGCAACTTTATGATTGTTGACGGCAACAAAATTCAGATTTTTGCTGAAAAAGATCCTGCAAACATTACTTGGGGTGCTTTAGGTGTTGACGTTGTTGTTGAGTCTACTGGTTTCTTCTTGACCGCTGAACTCGCTGAGGCTCACATCAAAGCAGGTGCTAAGAAAGTTATCATGTCTGCTCCTTCTAAAGACGCTACTCCGATGTTCGTATACGGTGTTAACCACAACACATACGCAGGTCAAACTATTATCTCTAATGCTTCTTGTACAACCAACTGTTTGGCTCCTATTTCTAAGGTGTTGAACGACAAATTTGGTATCGTAAGAGGTTTGATGACTACAGTTCACGCTGCAACCGCTACTCAGAAAACCGTTGACGGTCCTTCTAAGAAAGATTGGAGAGGTGGTCGTGGTATCCTCGAAAACATCATTCCTTCTTCTACTGGTGCTGCTAAAGCAGTTGGCAAAGTTCTTCCTGCATTGAACGGCAAATTAACTGGTATGAGCCTCCGCGTTCCTACCTCTGACGTTTCTTTCGTTGACCTTACTTGCGAACTCGCAAAAGAGGCTTCTTACGAAGAAATCTGCGCAGCAATGAAAGAGGCTTCTGAAGGCGAACTCAAAGGCGTTCTTGGTTATACCAACGAAGCAGTTGTTTCTACCGATTTCAGAAACGATCCTCGCACTTCTATTTTCGACGAAAAAGCCGGCATTCAGTTGGACAAAACTTTCGTTAAAGTTTGCGCTTGGTACGACAATGAATGGGGTTATTCTAACAAAGTTCTTGAAATGGCTAAAGTCATCACAAAGTAATTTTTTGAAGAATAATTACATAAAAATAGCCGCGTATCTTTTGATATGCGGCTTATTTTCTTTAAGAAATTCTTGACCAATGCTGTTCTTTGTTGAAAATCACCTGACGACGGAGTTTCAAGATTTCGTTTTCTGGTTTTGACAATTCTGGATCAACTTCCAAAACATCAAAAGCCGCACCTCTTGCAATATTCAACAAGCCAGTATCGTGAACTAAGTCGGCTATTTTCAACTGCATAGGTGTTCCCGATTGTTGAGTTGAATCCATATCACCGGGACCTCTTAGTTTCAAATCTTCTTCTGCAATAACAAAGCCGTCGGTTGTGCTACACATAATATCTAAACGCTTTCTTGCGTCAGAGGACAATTTAAACGAACTCATTAAAATACAATAACTTTGATCATCGCCCCGCCCTACCCTTCCGCGCAATTGATGAAGTTGCGAAAGTCCGAATTTTTCAGCACTTTCTATCACCATAATACTTGCATTAGGAACATTAACACCAACCTCAATCACAGTGGTTGCAACCATAATTTGAGTTTCACCTTTTATAAAGCGTTGCATTTCAAACTCTTTCTCGTCTGGTCGCAACTTTCCGTGAACCATACTAACATTATATTGAGGCTGAGGGAAAGCCCTCGAAATAGACTCATAACCGTCGGTTAAGTCTTTGTAATCAAAGTTTTTGCTTTCTTCTATAAGTGGATAGACAATATAAACCTGACGTCCCAAAGCAATTTGGTCTTTGAGAAACTTAAAAACCATAAGTCGTTTGGAATCGTATGAATGAATCGTTTTGATTGGTTTTCTTCCCGGAGGAAGTTCGTCAATGACAGAAATATCCAAATCTCCGTAAAGCGTCATTGACAAAGTCCTTGGAATAGGAGTTGCTGTCATAACCAAAATATGAGGCGGCAAAACAGAATTTTTACTGTAAAGCATAGCCCTTTGCGCTACACCAAAACGATGTTGCTCGTCAATGACAGCAAGTCCGAGATTCTTGAAAACAACATCGGGTTCTATCAAAGCATGTGTCCCGACAAGAATATTCAACGAACCATCTTGAAGTGATTCATGTATCCTCTTTCGCTCCTTTTTGGTGGAAGTACCAGTCAAAATGTCAACATTAATAGGCATATCTTTGACAAAATCCTTTATCGTCTGAAAATGCTGACGTGCAAGAATTTCAGTAGGAGCCATGATACAAGCCTGAAAATTATTGTCAACAGCAATCAACATACTAAGCAAAGCAACAAGCGTTTTCCCTGAACCTACATCTCCCTGAATCAAGCGATTACATTGCCGTCCCGTTAAAAAATCCTTACGAATTTCTTTAACAACTCTCTTTTGAGCATTTGTTAAAGCAAAAGGCAAATAATGGGTGTAAAAATTATTAAAATTTTCACCCACAACCTTAAAAACAAAACCAACCGACTTTTCTTGCTTATCAGCCTTGAATTTCAGAATGTTGAGTTGAATATAAAAAAGTTCTTCAAATTTCAGTCTTGACCTCGCCTTCGACAACAATTCGTCTGAGATAGGAAAATGAATATTGCGCAACGAATCATAAAGAGGCATTAAACGATATTTTTGCAAAATATATTTAGGAAGAGTTTCTGAAATATCAGTTGTTTTTATAACCGACCAAAGATTTTTTTGAAGCAAGGCAATCGTCCTACTATTAATTTTGCCGTTTTTTAGTTTTTCTGACGTAGAATATTGTGGAAAAAATTTTACAGGAACAGTCTCTTGATTTTTAATCGGGTCTTCTATTTCGGGATGAGCAATCGTCCAACCTTGATAATAAGAGGGTTTACCGTAAATAATATACTCTTTGCCTCTTACAATAGACTCTTGAACCCATTTAAGTCCCTGAAACCAAATAAGTTCGATGCTACCTTTTTCGTCAGAGAATTTTGCTGTAAGTCTTTGTTTGTGTCCCGAACCTTCAAGTCTAAAATTAGAAATCACACCCTTTAACTGAACAGCAACCGCATCTGAAGTAATATCAGTTGTAAAATAAAACTTACTTTTATCTATGTATTTATAAGGGAAATAATACGCTAAGTCCTCAAAAGTGCTAACATTCAATTCTTTTTCAAGATTAGAAGCCTTTTGAGGTCCAACCCCACGTAAATATTTTATAGGTGTATCAAGAACCTCCATTAAGATATTGTTTCAAATCATCAATGTCGGAAGAAAATTTGATTCGAGGAAAATTCTTAACATACTCCCCACAATTTTTGTGAAGTATAATTTTTTCTGAGTCGATAAACTGCTGCATAAAATTTTCTGCAACCACTGAAATATCTTTCATAGAATCAGTTAACGAGACAGCAAGAATCACTTTTGAGGCTTTTGAGTCGTCAAACGCCTTTTTTGCCATAGCAATCGGAACCTCCTGACCACAATAGACAACCTCAAAACCAGATTTTTTCAACACATAATCTGTTATCACAAGTGTCAATTCCAATGAATCTTCAAAAGGAGAAAAAAGCAAAATTTTTTCTCTTTTCGGCTTGTCCATTTTGCCCGATTCCGAAATTATAAGACGACGTATAATATCAAACGCAAAGTTTTTTTGAGGTAAAAAACTCTCATCCGCAATCCAATGGGTTTCAGCCTCTTGAACAAAAGGTAAGATTACTTTTTTTACCGCATCCTCTACGCCTAATTCTATAATTTCGTGTCTCAAGGTTTTCTCGAAAGAAACCCCGTCAAAAATTTGCGACAATTTCATCAGTTCTTTGGTTTTGACATACACCTTACCCGGTACAAATACCGTACCCAATTTTTGTCGTAACTCTTCCTTAGAAAACCCCTGAACCTGAGAAATCTTAAAACCATTTTTCACCAATGCAGAAATCGCTAACAATTTATGCAGGTCGCCCCTGCTGTATTTTCTAATGTTCGTTTGAGTTCGCAAAGGTTCTATAATACCATAACGTTTCTCCCAGGCTCTAAGCGTAAAAGCCTTAATACCTGTAATCTGGGATATATCCGCAATAGAATATTCCACCATAATATTTTTTTTCTTGTAAATTTGATTTTTGAGTACCGCAAATGTAAATACTTTTTGTCAAATTGCAAAATTATTTTTTATTTTTTTAAAATATGATTTTTTCAACAAGTTTTTTTCTTTTTTTTACCAAAACTTTCTAACTTTGCCACAAACTATAAATATATCTCTAAAAAAAATGAAAGTTCTCAACTTAGCGTTGGCAATTTGTGCGCCCATGATTTTTTCATCGGCATATTTGCCACAAAATGAAAATATTAATACACTGAATTTAAACTACTTAAAGTCTATAAACACTCCATTCGACAATGGTGATTTCAGACTTTCAAAGCAGTCTTATTATAACGAATTGTTCTCCAAAAAAGAACTCAAAAAACTTGACAAAGCCGAAAAACTTCGCGACAAAGCCTCCGAAAGTACCGTTTTGGCTGCCGCTTATCAAAAACAAGCCGACGAATTGGAAAAATCGTCATCAAAAACCAACAAAATAATCAAACAGATTTCTTCATTAAAGGCAAAAGCGGCTCAAGAAGAACTCAAAGCATTAAAATCATTTGAAAAAGCCTCCGATATTTATCGTGAAGTCTATACTAATGAACTAAATAACAAGACTTTTTCGTCTAACAGCGAAAACGAAATTTCAGCACAAAAACTCGCAAAAAAAGCACAAAACGATTATTTAGCCTCTGATAACTACAAAGAAACTTTAACAAGCGAAAACACGTTGGAGGTTTACAGAGCAATGTATTCCAAACTTTACGATGCGGTACATTCTCAAGAAGTGGCTTTTGCAGTTTACAAAAACACATCTTCTTCGGTGCTTGACCTTACAAAATATGTTGACAAAAATGTTTTAGACTCGCTTTCAGGCGGTTCTAAAAACGTTCCGGTGCTGATTGCAGACGAAAAATACGATTTCAACAAAGATACAAATATCTACAAATTTAGATTTCATCAGTTTGAGGATAAACTTAAAGTTTCAGAGGCTGACAAAGCCGCTATCTTGAAACTTGAGGCTGACGAGGCTAACGCTTCTAACTTGATGCAAAAAGCCAGATTATCAGGCAGTTCGGCTGACACTTTAAGGTCATACGCTGCTCAATCAATTACTCTCGCCGAAAAAGAATACTACGAACAAAAGGCTCAAGAATTAGAACTTAGCGAATGCTCTTCGTTAGTAAAAGCCATTCAGACAGAAATAAAAGTAAACAATACTTTGTTTTCAACATATCAAAAATATATTCCGCAAATCAGAAACGAAAAGGATTCGATTGCAAAAGAATATGAAACTCAGGCTGAAGTATTGTTCGCATTATCAAAAACTTACGAGGAAATGGCGGCGAAACAAATCAGCAAAGTTGAACAATACACACAACTTTCGGAAGGTAACGAAGTAAAACTTCAAGCCTTAGAAAATATGGAAAAAGCCGTTGCAAAATATCTCGGAGAAAATATTTCGGAAGGTAAATTGTCGCTTGCAACAGGCGCAACCGACAAACACAACGACATCGCTATGGATTTCATAACCGACGAATCTGACGGCAATGGACTTCAACCTGTCAACAAAAAAACAACTGACAATACTCAAAAAACAACCAACAAACCCGTAACTCAAAACACAACTCAAAAGTCTGAACCTAAGAAAAATACTGCTGATAATACTCAAAAAAATACAAACAAAACAAATACTTCAAAAGGTCAGAGTGCAAAAACTGCAAATACCAAGACAACAACATCGTCAAAACCTGAAAAACAACCGCTTGCAACTTCAAATGCACCAGTTGTTTCAACTTGGTATTATACTCGTCAAGACGAAAGAATGAAACCTTATAAATTTCCTTCAGGAACAATTTTCAGCGTCCAAGTAGGTCAATACAAAGAAATGCCTGAACCAGTAGAATTTCCTGCAACCGAAACTTTTTTAGCGCAAAATCTTAAAAATCAAACTTTTATGCGCTATTACATAGGTACTTTCAAAACCTACGATGCTGCTTACGCTACAATGTTGAAAGCAAAAGACGAAGGTTACAAAAAGGCCGTTATCACCGCTTTTGTAAACGGAAAAGTATCAGATGTTAACCAAGCAAAAGCAAAAGCAGAAAAAAGAGCCGACTATGCCGCTAACAAACAAGAAGAGTTAAAACAAATCAGCACTTATCAATTTGCGACAACGCCTATTGATACCAAAACAATCAAAGAAGGTGTTGCAATTCCGCTGTCAGAACTTCCGTCAACGGTATATGCAGTGCAGATTTCTTCGTTACCAAAACTTTTGGACGTTTCGTCTTTTAATGTCAGCGAACTTTATTACGACAGAAATGATGCCGGTCTTTACCGCTATTACACAGGCATTTCGCCAGATTTGAACATTGCAACAAGCAATCTTCAAACCATGAAAGAATCAGGTTACGAAGATGCTTACATCGTTAAAATTGTTAACGGCAAAAACACAGGAAGCACAACTTCCAAAACCTCA
Source organism: uncultured Bacteroidales bacterium (assembly GCA_905233995.1). Taxonomy (GTDB): domain Bacteria; phylum Bacteroidota; class Bacteroidia; order Bacteroidales; family UBA3824; genus UBA3824. Next base: position 7,349 of record CAJOGF010000054.1, read on the forward strand.
ACTCAGACAACTCCTTCTACCAAAACAGAACAAGGAACTGTCTACAGAGTTCAAATCGGTGCTTTCGCCGATAACATAAATCAAGAGACAAAACAGAAGATAAATTCCTTGAAATCAAAAGGTTATACTGTCCACACAAGTCAATCTGGTAAATACACAGTATACACCGTTGGCGATTGCAAAACAAGACAACAAGCCGATGCAGTAAAAGCACAATTAGTAAAACTCGGTTTCAAAGATTCATACGTTGCAACATTTGTTAACGGCAAAAAACAAAACTAAAATATGTTGGAAATAATATTAGCCATATTACTTGTAATTGTAATAGCAATCTTCGTTTTCATTATCGTAACTCACAGAGAAAACGAAAACGAAGAACAAAAAGCATGGCGTGCTTTCAAAAAATTTCTCAAACTAATGAAAATACCATGCAACCACGCCCAACTAATATACATAAAACAATTAGGAAAAGAAGTGCATAAAAGGGTAATGCAGATTTTTACGACTTCAAGAAATTTGATAATGACTCTTGATGAACCGTTAGAGGCTGCAATCTATATCGCTTCTGCTCAAAACAACACTCAAGAACAACTTCAAGAGCAAATACAGGCTCAATTAGGAAACAAAAAGTCCGAAAAAAAAGACGAAAAAACAGATGAAAACAAAGATGTATTCACTGTAAAAAGCGAAGATTTCGACCAATTTTTTCATTGTTTTGGACTAATAAGAAATGTTGACGCTTTTTTTGACGAGAAAAAAATGGTAGAAGTCTATCATAAATGCAAAAAAAGCAAAAAAGACGTTTTGGAACAATTTGCAAGAGCATGGGTAGACCAAAAAAATGCCGATTTGCAAATCGACTTTGAAACCGCAAAAGAATTTATCGCAAAAGGTCGAGATTTTCAACAATTAGTAAATCTCGACATTATGGCAAAAAGAGCGGGAATAGACATCAACGAGAAAAATATCGTCAACGATATTGACGATAACGGTCTGAAAATCATCATCTACGCTCTAATTAGAGCAAAATACGAAGGCATTTATATGTCAGAAGAGGAAAGTTGCAAAATCAACAAGGCAAACGTTTTGGAATACAACGACACATTTAGAATAACTGTTGAACTTCTAAAAAGTCTTTATGTTCTAAAACGCGACATAAACCGCTTTACCAACATAATGATAAGGGCTCACAATGCTGGCGTTAAAATCAACTTTTCGCTAAACGACTTGTACTCACTTTCGGACGAGCAATTCGACATTTTGGTTTCTAACATCATAAAAGCCTCCGACAAAGGAATCAGTATCGACCAAACGGATTTGATTCGTCAAAATATACAAGGCAACGACATAACTCAACTTGTTATGGCTTTAATAAAGGCCAACGAATACAACCTCGATTTAACCCCTGACGAGTTAATGAATTATATGATTAATACTCATAGTGATGTCGTAAAATTTGTAAAAGCCTATAATTTTGCCGTTAAAAACCAACTCCCGTCAGAAGACGGAACTCCGCTTTCAAAAGACCATCTTGTGGAATATTCCCGCAAAGATGCCGACCTTTACGACTATGTACAAGGCTTGAAAAAAGCAAAAGATATTGAAAAAGAAATCGAGTTACAACAACGCACAACCGACTACGGAATCAATTACAAAAATCTTAAAGAACATTTCAAACAGTTCGGAGATGTACTAAACACCATTCAAGCCGTTGAAACCGCTAACGGCAAAGGAATTAGAATGAATTTTGACCTTGCAAACAAAATCAGAGCGTCAGAAAATTATACATTGACCTCTGCCCTTGCATGGGCGCAAAATCCGTTGGTTGTACAAGTTGAACCAACAACTACTTGCGTCTGCAAAAACGGAGTACAAGTAAAACCAAAAGTCAACATAACAGTAAGAGGCAAAATGCCACTTATTTTTGCCGGTTATGACATTGATATACTATACAAAAGAATAAACGAGGCAATTATTATGGAATTTGAATCGGCAGAAGATCACGAATCCATTTTGAAAACTCTTCCAATAATTTCACAAAACGTTATCAATCGTATCAACGAAGAAGAAAACAAAGAAATCAAAACCAAAGACGTTAAAGAAGAGGCTCTCAACAAAGTATCTCGTTACGAACTTCTTGATGTCAACATATACGATATTGAAATTGGTCAAAACATAAAAGCCGAACTTGAACTCCGTCAAGCACAAATAGATTCGGAAATGCGCCGTCTAAAAGCCGAGGCTGACAAAGCAAAAGCCGAAGCAGATATTCGTATCGCAATGGTTCAACAATACAAAGACGGAATAAAACCCAATTTCAACGAACTGCATAAGGCCAATCTCCTTGAAGGAAAGTCTGATGCAATTATTACTGGATATGAGACAATTGATAGTTGACAATTGACAATTAAAAATGAAAAAGATTGTAAAAAACAACAAAAAATGAAAAAATATTTATTTGCGCTTTTGATATTATTTTCAGTGTTTTCTTTTGCGGCATGTGATGATGATAATTTATACATCGAACAGTCTCAAATGCAGAATCAAGATGCCGTAGAAGATGATGTTATGGACAATACAACCCCTGACAGCGGAATGGCATTTTGGGATGCATTTCTAATTATTGTCATTACGATAGGTCTCGCGGGAATGATTGTTTGGTTTTTTATTTCAATGGTACCATTGAAACTATGGTTCAACGCCAAACTTTCAAAAGTAAATATTTCTTGGTGGCTTCTTATAAAAATGCGTTGGCAAAACATACCGCAAGCCAAAATCATCAACCTTATGATTACTGCCAAAAACGCAAAATTAAATCTTGATTTGCCGCTTTTAATGCAATATTATCTTGCTAAAGTAGACCTTGAAGTTGTTGTTGCGACAATGATTCGCGCTTTAGCCGCCAATGTAAAAGACATCAATTTTGAAGATATGGCGAAACTTTATCTAAAAAAAGTTGACGTAGGCGCAATCATGCACGCACATATCAACGCAATGAATGCTGGTATCAAGACCACAATCCCTGAACTTTCAGAATTTTATTTAGCAGGCGGAAACGTCGGCGACCTTATAAAAGCAAAAAATATTGCCGACAACTCAGGTTTCAAAGACGACCTTACTCTCGACAGATTAAAAAAACATTACCTCGGAGGTGGAAACCTCAAAAAAACAATTGAAGCATATATTTCAGCACGAAAAGCGGGTTTGGAAGACTTCACTTTTGAAGATATATGCGCAATCGACTTATCTAATCTTGACGTTTTGGAATCCATCAAATCAGCAATCAACCCCATAGTTGTTGAAACCGATGGAGTAAGAGGTATTGCTCGCGACGGTGTGGAACTTACTATGAAAGTGAAAGTTACACTTCGCAGTCATATCAAAAACATAATTGGTGGCGTAAGTGCTGACACAATGTTAGCCCGTGTCAACGAAGGTCTTGCAACTCAAATTGGTTTGGCTCAAAGCCATACCGAAATACTTCAGAACCCGTATCTTGTTGCAGATAAAGTTGAAAAATCCAACCTTAGCGAAAATTCTGCGTTTGAAATCTTATCCGTTGACGTTTCTGACATTAAAATAGGCGAAGACATTGGCGCATCACTAAAAGTTGCAAGGGCAAAAGCACAAGTTGAAGCAGCAAAAGCAGAACTCATTTTAGCCGAAGAAAAGGTTCAAAAAGCGATGGCATCGGCATTTCTTGACGGTAACATTTCAGTTCAAGAATATACGGACATCAAAAACAAACAAGCCGATACACTTATGAGACAATCACTTGCAAATGTTGACGAGACAGGTCATCACTTATTAAAAGCCTCTCAACAAACAACAGAAGAAGAGCCAAAAGAATAAACTAATCTTACAAAAAGAAAATAAAAATACCGTCAACTTTCTGTTTCAAAATAGGAAATTGACGGTATTTTTTTGTATTAAATATTTGAAATTTCGTCAGGAGTGAGGTCTGTCATCTCGCAAATTTCTTCAATAGACATTCCTTTGGACTTCATTTTGAGGGCGATAGCAATTTTTTCTTGTTTTGCACCTTCCGCACGTCCTTCCGCTCTGCCTTCGGCTCGTTCATTCGTCATCGCATTTCTTTGCGACATTACTTCAAGCAAATAATCTTCGTAAGCGTAAAGGTCGCCGTCTGAATAGGCAGAACGT
>CAJOGF010000055.1 GCA_905233995.1 uncultured Bacteroidales bacterium
TACGCGGTGCGTTTGGGTTTCCGCAACGGTTACGATACCCAATCGGAAATTAGAGCCCCAACGGGGCGACACATAATAGACGGGGGTGTGAACCCCCGGTACAATGCGTATTAAAACGCCTAATTCGTTAAATTTTATTATTGACAAAATCGATTTTAATACATTTTTTACAGTAAAAACCATTATAAAATTTTTAATTTTTGGATTAATAAAAAATATTTTTGTTTTCACTTTAATTTTTATTACATTTGCGTTTTAAAAAAAATGGAAACTCTCTACACACGTACAAGTATCAAATAAAATGGAATTAAGTGAAAAAACAAAAAGAAATTTCTTTATTTTACTTTGGGCAGGTTTTTTAATTCCCGTTGTTGCAACATTTGTGGTCCTATTTATGATAGGAACTGGACATTTGGGATATATACCTGATTTTGAAGAACTTGAAAATCCGAAAAGTAGTCTTGCTTCTCAAATTATTTCGGCTGACGGGAAACTTCTTGGTAAGTTTTACAAAGAAAACCGTACAACTGAAAGTCGTTTCAATGATATTCCTATAAATATCAAGTCGGCACTTCTTGCAACCGAGGACATAAGGTTTTATGAGCATTATGGTGTTGACCTTCAGTCGCTTTTTAGAGTTGCAAAAGGTCTTGCAACAAGAAATACTTCGTCGGGAGGTGGTAGTACGATTTCGCAGCAGTTAGCCAAAAATTTGTACAATATGCGCGACCATGAACGTCCAAGAGGTCTTTTTGGTAAAGTTGTTATGAAACTTCAAGAATGGGTAACGGCAGTAAAACTTGAAAGAAGATATTGTAAGGATGAGATTATGAGTATGTATCTCAATACTGTTGGTTTTGGTCATAACGCATTTGGAATTGAAGCGGCTTCAAAAACATTTTTCAATTCTAAACCCGAAGATTTGAAGTTAGAGGAGGCTTCGGTGCTTGTTGGTCTTTTGAAAGCCCCAACTAAATATAGTCCGAAGTCAAATCCTAAAAATTCAAAAGGTAGACGTAATACTGTGTTGTCGCAAATCGAGAAATATCAGACTAAATTAAGAGACGAGGTTGTGGGTTATAAGATGCTTTCACATTCAGAATTTGAAACATTAAAAGCCGCTGATATTTTGTTGAGATTCTCTCAAGATACTCACGTTGAAGGTTTGGCTCCTTATTTCAGAGAGTTTTTAAGACTAACTATGACTGCCAAAAAACCAGAAAGAATTAATTATGCTTCTTGGCAAGATGATGTTTATCATGAGGATTCTATTATGTGGGAAACTAATCCGTTGTATGGTTGGTGCAATAAGAATTTCAAGGCCAATGGCGATAATTACAATATTTATAATGATGGTCTAAAAATTTATGTTACCATAGATTCTCGTATGCAACAATATGCTGAAGAGGCTGTCAGAGAACACATGGGAATAGGTTATACATATGCAAATGGTACAAAACAAGAGGGTTTGCAGTCAGTGTTTGAAAGACTTGAAATCAAAAACCACAAAAACAACCGACCTTTCAGCGCAAGAATTTCTGAAGCACAGATAAAACAAATTATGAATCAGTCAGTAAAGCGTACTGAACGTTGGAGAGTAGGAAGTAGGGTCAACAAACTTGATAGTGTTACGATTATGAAACAATTCTACACGCCAACAAACATGAGAGTTTTTACATGGCAACATCCCGAAGGTGTTGATACTGTGATGACTCCATGGGATTCTATTTTGTATTATAAAAAGTTTTTGCGTTGTGGCATGATGAGTATGGAGCCACAGTCAGGACATGTAAAAGCATACGTTGGTGGTATTGATTATCACTATTTTCAGTACGACCATGTAAGTTTAGGGCGAAGACAAGTTGGTTCTACTTTCAAGCCATACGTTTATGCGGCTATGTTCTTGAATCATAAGGAAATTCAGCCTGACCATTTGGTGGCTAACGTTGAATATTCAATTGACAATCCGGGTGGTATTCCGCCACATTATACGCCTAAATTTTCTAAGTCTTCAAGAGATGGTCAGATGATAAAACTTTCTACTGGCTTAGGACTTAGTCTTAATCAGATTTCGGCATGGTGTATGAAACAGACTTCTCCAAAAGCCGTTTTGGAATTGGTTAGAAAATTAGGAATTATTTCTCCTATTCCAGAGGCTCCGAGTATTTGTGTCGGCTCTGCTGAGGTAAAACTAAAAGAGATGGTGGCGGCTTATTGCGGTTTTGCAAACAATGGTTTTTCTACTTCACCTGTTTTTGTGGTTGAAATAGAAGATAAAAACGGTAACAAAATCAGCGAGTTCTCTTCGTCTCACAATCAGGCTATGGAGGCTGTTGAAGCCTATAAAATGGTCGAGATGTTAAGAGTTGTAACTCATGGTGGTACGGCAAGTAGGCTTTGCGCTGCTTATGGTTTCAACATTACAGCCGATTGTGGTGGAAAAACTGGTACAACAAATCTTAACGCTGACGGTTGGTTTATGGGTATTACACCGCAACTTGTGTCAGGGGTTTGGACAGGTGGTGAGGAGCGTTCAATACAGTTTTCACGAGGTGATTGGGGACAAGGCTCAAGACTTGCGCTTCCTGTTTGGGGACTTTACATGAGAAAAATTTATGATGACGAGGAATTGTCAAAAATTTATAGAACAGATGTAAAATTCCCTGTGCCAGAAGATTACAGCAAATATGTTCAGGAAAACAAGGCAAATTCTCAAAATAATTCCTCTATTGAAAGTAATGTTGATAACAATGAGTTCAATAATTTTACGGAGGAAATTCAAGAGGGTGATTATTAATGAATATTTCTTTAGTTGACAAAATTGCTTTCTTAACTATAATTGTGTTGTGGGCGTCTTGTGTTCACGAAATTCCTTTTTCGATGGACTCTGCCGACTTAAACACAATTGTGGTTGAAGGAAGTATCACTAATGAATTTCTAAATCATCCTGTTTATTTATCAAGACTTTCCGTTTACGAAGATACTGTAAGAGTGCCAGTTACAAATGCAAGAGTTGTTGCAGTTACCTCTTCTAACGATGGCGCAACGTATTATTATAAAGAAGTTTCAAATGGCTTATATACTTCAGTAGATAAATTTGTGGGCGTAACTGGCACTACATACTATTTACATATCGAAATTGACAGCATCGTTTTGAGTGCTAATACAACTATGCAACCTGTTACTCCGCCCGAAAAAATTCGTTATAGTCAAAAAAATAATGGTTTTTATTCTATTGATTATGTGGCAGATAGTTATGTTAGAGAAAATCCTGCAAAATATGTTTTAAATCTTTCTTGGCTTGATAGTCATAATTCAGCAACACTTTATTATTATTCGCTCACAACGATGGATATTGCACAGATTTTCTCGCCAAAAATGCAAACAACATATTTCCCTTCTGGTACGCAAATCATTGAACGAAAGTATTCTATTGATAAGGATTACGAGAATTACTTAAGGTCGCTACTTGCTGAAACTGTTTGGACTGGCGGTTATTTTGACGAGGCACACGGAAATCTTCATACTAATATTATTTGCGATAATCCAAAGGTTAAAACAGCCGGATATTTCAGTGCAAGTACGGTTTATATCGACACTTTGATGGTTTTTTAAGAAATGTTGATTCTTCGTGTCGGTATTCTTGAGGCTAAAAAGCCAATTGATGTAACAATTAAAAATGTGATTATTATGTCAGTAAACCGTATTTCAACGGGATAATAGTCAATTATAAATGAGCCTTCGGGAAAGGTCAGCAAATGAAAATTAATTTGTAGAAAACAGATAAAAAGTCCGAAAATAGTGCCAATTACCGCCCCTGAAAGCGTTATTAATTTGCCTGTTGAAAAGAAAATATTTCTAATAAATTTTTCGTTTCCGCCCAAATGAGAAATGGTTTTAATGTCGTTTTTCTTGTCAATAATCAGCATTGAAAGCGCACCTGAAACATTGAAAGAGGCAATAACAATTATAAAACTCAACATCAAAATTATTGAAAGTTTTTCCGATTCCATAATTTTATATAGCATATCCTGCTGACGATAGCGATCTTTGATTTCAAAATCTTTTCCGAGAATTTGTTCCAAATCTTTGCAAGTTTGTTTTACATCGGTTTGAGTTTTGCACAAAATTTCCAACGAAGAAAACTCGTTTTCGTTGTATTCCAGTAGTTCTTTTGCAAAGTCTATTGGTACAATAACGTATTTTGAATCAAAATCTTGATGAATATGAAAAATACCTCTCGGTGTGATGTCCGCTCTCGAAAAGGCACTATAAGGATTGGTGATTGATACTTTTTCTTGTCTTGAGGGGGCATAAATTTTTAGCGGCTCAACGCTGCTAAGGCTTAGACCGAGGCTTGAGGCTATGTCGCAACCCAAAACTGCAAACGAAATATTTGAAATGCTGTCTTTTAAAATGTAATCTCCAGCGTAGACATTGTCTTTTATGCCGCTTGTAAAACCGAAATTGTTGTCAACCCCTTTTAAAATTGCAATTTGTTGATAACCTTGATGTTCAAACAATACTGTCTCCTCGATGCAGCATGTGATTGCTTGTACAGAATTGAGGTTTGAAATCTCTGATAATTTTTCGTTTGAAATCTTAAACGTTTTGCCTAAAGAGACTGTAATTTTTATATCGGGGTCAAACTGATTTATCATGCTCCTGATTAGAGAGTCAAAACCGTTGAAAACCGATAAAATTACAATAAGAGCCGCCGCCATTCCTGAAACTCCGAGTATCGAAATCATAGAAATGACGTTAACAAGGCTCATCTTGAGCGAAAATAAATATCTGAATGCAAATTTTTGCTCAAGTTTCATTTTGTGGCTTTTACAATCAGTCCTGTACCGCGTTTATGTGTTGTAATGGTGTCAATCCAATCCAAAACAAATGCAATTGGATACATTATTATGTAGTATGGAACTAAAAGTATGAAAAATAATTTCGATATATTGACCATTTTTATCGGCCATTTCATGGAAATTCGCCATGCAATTGACCCCGGCTTGCCGTAAGAATATTTTGCGTCAACAGTCGAAAAACCGGCTTTTTTGAGTTTATTTTTAATATCTTCCATATTGTAGCCGTCTCTTACATGCTCGTCAATAAAAGAATGTCCGTCTTCATGGTCTGTGTCGGAGCCGCCTAAGTCCGAAGGCGTTGAAATAAGCAAATTGCCGCCTTTTTTGAGACTTTTGCAAATGTTTTCAAACACTTTTTCATCTTCTTCTATATGCTCCATAACGTCTACTGAAAGTACCAAATCGTATGTATTGTCTTTGCAGTATTTAGTTAAGTCGGCATATTCAAAATGCACTCTGTCAGAAAGATTGATTTGCTTGAAAAAATTATTACAATCCTCTATTTGTTCCTCTTTGATGTCAAGACCAAGAATCTTGGATTTTTTTAGAAACCTTGAAAGAAAATAACAATATTGACCATAACCGCTACCTGCGTCAAGAATTTGTAAATCTAAAAAGCGGTTATCTTTATACATTTTTTTTACTTCCTTTTTTATATACCAAGCCCTTAAAAGTAGCAAGTCAAGAAGCCTATAAAAAAGTTTTCTTAAAAAAGGAGTCTTATTAAAGACAATGCCTAATGAACGTTTTACGGGATCGTATTGCATAAAACCTCCTTTTATTGTTTGTCTTTGTCCAAAAGTTGCTGAATCCTTTCTGCATAGTCCAATGTTTCGTCTATTAAGAAAACAAATTCAGGTATTCGTCTTAATTGAAATCTGATTTTTTTTGCAGTTTCAAATCTGATTTCTTTTGTGTCGGTTTCTATTTTGTTGAAAATTTCCTGACGTTTTTCGTTAGGAAAAATCGAAACAAAAATTTTTGCCTCGTCCAAATCGGAAGTAACTCTTACTTCTGATACCGAAATCATTGCCCCAAGATAGTTTTGAGAATGTAAAAGGAAATAGTTTGCTATTTCCTTTTGCAAAAGTCTGCTTATTTTGCTTTGTCTTGTTGAGTCCATTATTTATAAATTTTTTACAAAAGTACAAAATAAGTTTTTAATATAAAAATCTTTTTTAAAAATCGCCGCCGCCGTCTTCATAACTTCCGCCGTCTTCGCCGCCATTCATATTCGGTTTTTCTTTGAAGTTATTGATTTTGAACGACAATCCAAGATTCCACATCGGGGCTTGTCTCCATCTTTCTGAATAGAGATAGTATTCTTCGGTGTCGGTTGTGGATTTGTTTTTTCTTGTGCCAGTTATATCTCGCATCGAAAATGACAATGCAAGGCGTTTCTTAAAGAAACTTTGACGTATAGCAAGTCCTAAGTCAAAATCTCCTTTGTTTGAAGAAATAAGGGTCTTGTTTTTGCCGTTGTAACGCATATTGATTTGAATTTTAGTGGTTTTGCCCGGTGTAATTGAGATTCTCTCTTTTGTACGCCAAGAATTACCTTTTCTGCTAAGATCTTCTCCGTTGTAGTTTCCTTTTATGTAATATTGACGAAGTTCAAAATCAACGTTAAAGCCTATCCATTTGTTGGGGTCGTAGTTGCCAGTGAGTTCAAGACCGAAATTATTGTTGGTTGAAAGGTTTTCAAAACGAGAAATCAAAATATCGTTTGCACCTAACGAACTTACATTTTCTATTGAGCCAGTTGTATGACGGTAGAAAGTTTCTAACGCCCAAAACATTTTGTCGAAATTCATCTGATAGTTAAGTTCAACAGCGTCAGTGTATTCGGGTTTTAAGCCCGGATTACCGATTCGGCGTGAATATTCGTCGGAATATGCTGGAAATGGGTTCAACATTCCTTCCCAAGGACGGCGTATTCTGCGCGAATAGCCCGTCTGAATAGAATTTCTTTCGCCAACCGTTTTTGAAATGTGAAGCGATGGAAAAATATCAAATCTATCAATCGGATATTTTTCTACTTTGGTGTCAACAAGGCGGTGAGTGTATTCGCCTCTTAAACCAAGTTGAAGTCCAAAAGTTCCAAATGTTTGTGCGTAAGTGGAATACAATGCTGAAATATAGCGTTGAAATCTTACATCGTGGGTAAATTCAGGATTTTCAGAATAGATGCCTTGACTTACATAATCGTTGTAATCGTAGTCGGTATTATAATCGTTGACATCTTCTTGAAAACCTGCTTCAAACTTGCCGTTGTTTTCAAGTGGTTTGGTGTAATCGAGGTTGAATCTTGCACGATTTGTATGTCTGTCATCGTTTATTTGATGTCCAGTAATGGTCTGATTGCCATTTAAAGTTTGAGTTGCGGTTTGCGTAAAAAGATTGTCCGCTTCTCTGTGATTTCGAGAATAAAAACCGCTCGCTTCAAGTTTATGTCCTTGACCTGCAAAATTATGAGTATAAGAAAAACTGGTATTAAAATATAAAGCGTCATCTTCGTCGTCTGTGATTGACTTTACCGTTTCATGGTCGTACTTTGGGTCTTTTTGACTCGAAAACCAGTTTTCATAATCGTTACCACCTTCGTTGGTGCTACCAAACATTCCGCCTTCGATTGTGAAATTCAGAACGTTATTGTCGTTTGGATAGAAGTCAAAGCCTGTTTTAAGACCGCCGCCGCCAAATCTGCGCTTGTTTTCGGATTCTTGATTAACGTATTTGTCATAGTCGCTGGCATGAGTTATACGGTTGGATTTTGAATTGAAATTAAAGCCTCTTTGATTGTAATGTCCGCCTACAAAATAATTGAATTTGTTTTTTCTCATGTTGAAAAGAAAATCACCGCCATATCGTCCTTGACTTCCTATGTTAGCATTTATTACACCGTTAATTCCTTGAACTATATTCTTTTTGGTAACGAGATTTATAATTCCAGTTGAACCTTCAGGGTCGTATTTCGCTGACGGATTTGTGATGATTTCGATATTATCAATCATTGCTGCTGGTGTTTGTTTTAACACTTCAGCGGCATCTAAGGCGGTCGGTTTGCCGTTAATCAAAACCGTAAAATTGCTGCTTCCTCTTAATGAAACATTACCGTCAATATCAACGTCAACGCTTGGAACGCCTTCTAATGCTTCGGCTGCGCTTCCGTTGTCAGCATTTACATCGCCTGACAGGGTAACAACTTTTTTGTCGATTTTATATTCAACGTTACGTTTTACTGCGGTGATTTCCACTTCTTCAAGTTCTGTATCAGAGGTTTCGAGTTTTATTGTGCCAAGGTCGATGTCCTTGTTTTGGACGTTGATGTCTCTGATTGTTGTCTCGTTGTAACCTATAAAAGAGGCTTTTAAGTAATATGTTCCACTTTTTATGCCGTCGATTTTGAATTTTCCGTCCGGCATTGTAATAGTTCCTGTTACTAAAGCATCGTTTGCTTGATTATAAAGGGCTACGGTCGCGTATTCTACTGGTGCGCCTGTCTTTGCATCGGTTACTTTTCCTGAAACAGCAGCCTTGTCTTCAGGAATTTCCGCAAAAAGGTTTAGACACGTTAATATAAGTGTCAAGGTGAAAAGTAATTTTTTCATTACGAGTTACAAATATTTAATAATGATTTTTTATGCGTATTTTGACCGCTTGATATTTAAAAGGTTTAAGTAGAAAAACGTGAAATATTTTAAAAAATCTTTTTTGCTTTTATTTAACGTTTATTTCCAAAAGTTTTTTGTCTTGAATATAGCCTTCTAATTTGTCGCCGATGTTTAGTTTCCCGACTCCATAGGGCGTACCTGTGAAAATTAAATCGCCGGTTTTTAGGGTTATAAACTGAGAAATGTATGATACTATTTCGTTGAAAGAGAAAATCATATCTGATGAATTTCCTTTTTGAGCCTCTTTCCCGTTTATTTTTAATGAAAAGTTGATTCCGTTAAGGTTTTCGACTTCAGTTTTGGGTATAAAATCGCCTACTGGTGCCGACGAGTCAAACCCTTTTGACATTAACCAAGGCAATCCTTTTTCTCTAAAGTTATTCTGAAGGTCTCTTGCTGTAATATCCAATCCTACAGTGATTTCGTCATAATAGCGATTTGCGAATTTTTTATCAATACATTTTCCCAATTTGCAGATTTTTAGTACGATTTCGGTCTCGTATTCTATTTGTTGCGAAAAATCTGGAATATAAAAATCGTAATGATTTCTAAGTAATGCGGTTTCAGGCTTTAAGAAAAAGACAGGGGATTTTTCCCCTGTCAAAGAAATTTCTTCGTTATGCTTTTTGAAGTTGCCCGCTATGCAAAAAATTTTCATTTTTGATTATTCTTTTGTAAGGTCAAGAGGTCCTGTTTTCAAACCTGTAAATTTCAAATTAGTGTTACTCGTTAAGTTTCCGCTGTAATTGTTTGAGTCGTCGCCTGAGCCAGAAAAAGTTCCTTCTGCCTCGTTGAATGTATAGGAAATCTTTACTGTTTGAAGTACAGGTTGAGGATCTGTATTTTTTGAAATACTTGTTAACACATAGTAAGTGAGAGTCATATCCGTTGTAGATGAAACTATTAGGTTAACTTCTCCATTTGTGTCGTTCCCTTTCCATTTGGAGGCTGCAAAACTATCGGCTGACAAATATTTTGTGTCAGGCTCTTTTGTGTCGTCTTTGTGACATGATACCATTGTGCAAATTATTGCCGTCATAAGCAATAATGAAAGTAATCGTAATTTTTTCATCTTTTCTTTTTATTATAAAAGGTTATACAAAATAATTTTGCCCAAAGGTATAAATTTTTTTTTCAATTTTTTTATCGCACTTTAAGTTTTTGATGAAAATATTTATTTTTGCAACAAAAAAATAGTCTTAAAAAAAATATGAACATTAAAAAACTTTTTCTGAATGTATGGCCATTTGTAAAACCATATAAGTGGCTTGTTATCATAACGTTAATTCTTACGTTTGTTTCTTCTTTGGCAGCACAAGTAAATGCAGTTGTGCTTGATAAAACGGTTGACGCGATTAATGGTTTGCTACATACTGAAGGTGGTTTTCAGTGGTCTGAGGCAACAAAAATTCTGACAATTATTTCCATTATTCTTTTGGGCAAAGAAGTGCTTATGGCATTGATGACTTTTGGTCAGAGATTTTTCGGCGAAAAACTTAAAATTTTGATTTCCAGAGACCTTGCAAAAAGTATAATTGAAAAAGTTTTAACCTTTAAGGTCGCTTTTTTTTCTCGCGACGAAAACAAACCCGGAATGATTCAGACCCGTATTGATAGAGGTGTAAATTCTATTTGTATGACTGTCAATAATTTTTTTCTTGACATTTTGCCTGCGGCTACAAGTGCGGTTGTGGCTTTGATTTTGAGCCGAATTTCGTTGGGGTTGGAGTGTGTATTATTGCGACAGGGGAAAATTTAAGGGACGGTGAATCTATGAGCTTCAGAGTCCGAACGAAGCCTAGAATATCACGGCGTGTTGCTGTGCGAGTCTGAGAGGCTGAATATATGTTCACGTCGCCGTTATCGACACGGTTAATCAGGGCTGTTAGTGCGTACCAGTTAATGCGGGTGTCCTTGTCGAGAATCAGAGAATGCCCGCCCTGCCCGATAAATTTTCGGAGATTCTCGTTTGCCTGTTTCCATGTCTTTTTGTGGGTCTTGTCCTCTGAGATGTAGAAGCATTCACTGCCCGGATATTCTGCCATGAATGACATTCCTGCTTTGAGTGCTGCGCTTACGGTTGAATGTCCTTTTGCCGTTAAGGGAATGAATGCGTATTTCGTGTCGCCGTGAATGCCTTGAAGCCTGATGTATTTTTCCGATGTCTTTGAGACCGTGAAGCCTTCAAGGGATGAGAGCCAGACTTCAAGAGCAAGTGTTAAGTGTTCGGCATTCGGGGGCCATACGACTTGGGCAGCCTGAACTTTTTTGTACTCATCGCTGAATACTTCCGTTATTATTCTTTTGATTTCTTCTGTTTCATCTTCTGTGTTGCCGGATTTGGTTATTATCCTGTTGGCAATGTCTATCACTTGACGGGGTGAATATTCCTGACTTACATTCATTCTTGAGATTAGCCAGTTATATATCTCGTCAGCCCCTCCACTGAATGTTGCGGATATTCTCTCTTTAACGAGCTGTTTTGCCTGTTCAACGGAACATGTTTTCATTATCATTCTGTTGCTTTTTATTCTCTGTTCTACTGCCTCGTCAAGAACGGGAACAAATACGTCATTCCAAACCTGCGCCCTTACGAAACACAAAGGGAGTATCCCCGACAAATCATTCATCAGGAGGCTTACTGTATTTCCCCAAGCTGTGATTAATTCCCTTCGTTTTTCCTTATCCTTCATGCTGTCCAGCTGGTCAAAGCATATAAT
>CAJOGF010000056.1:0-11180 GCA_905233995.1 uncultured Bacteroidales bacterium
ACTGCTCCGACGTTGTCTTCCTCAAGGTTGAGAACTATGCCTCTTACTCCGTTTTCAAACTCAATCATCTCACCGGCCTGCACATTCGACAGACCGTAAATAAGTGCTGTACCGTCGGCTACCTGCAAGACCGTACCTACCTCGTTTAGAGAAACATCGGTATCAAGTCCCTGAAGTTGCCGTTTTAATATTTCCGATACCTCACCGGGTTTTATGGAAGCCATAGTTTAATTATTTTAATTTTTCTTTTACTTTCTTTAATTGTGTCCTGATGCTTGCATCATACTCTTTATCATCGATTTTTATTATCAAACCACCAATAATCGACGAGTCAACCTTTTCCAAAACTTCCACTTTAGCAGTAGAGTCTGTTTTTTTTATCAAAGAAACAATCTCTTTAGCGGTTTCTTCACCGGCTTTTGTAGCAGTCGTGATAGTAACATGTCTGATATTTTTACTCTTAGAATAAAAACCGAGATAGTTAAGGCAAATTATTTTCAAAAAATTTTCCCTTTTGTTCTTGACCAAAAGCGAAAAGAAATCCGAGGTAAGTTTTGAAATTTTACCATTAAAAACCTCTCCAAATATTTTCACTTTGTCGGAATCAGCGATAACAGGACTTTCAAGAAAAAGTCTGAAATCCTCACTTGAAGTCAATGCCTGCAAAAGAGTTTGAATATCGCCTCTTACCTCATCCTCTTGAGAGTTTTTGACGGTTGTTTCAAACAATGCTTTTGCATATCTGACCGAAATTTTGCTGTCGTTCATACAAAATCAAATTAATTCAGTGAAATATCTGAAACAAGGCTCTTAACATAACTATCTTGTTTTGTATCTGAGTCAAGTTCCTTTCTTAATATTTTTTCGGCTATTTGCACCGAGAGGTCTGCAACTTTTGAAGATAATTCAGCCATCGCTGCTTCTTTTTCTGAAGCGATTTCGCTTTTTGCAGCCGCAATTATCTTATCGGCTTCAGCCTTAGCCTCTATTTGTGCCTTTGAAATAATCTCGTCCTTCAAAGTTTTAGCCTCTCTAAGAATAGCCTCTCTTTCTGCACGGGCTTGCTTTAAAATCTCTTCGTTTTCGGCGTTGAGTTTTTCCATCTGAGCCTTAGCCCTATCAGCCGCCTCCAAAGACTTCGCAATATCATCTTCCCTATCTTGAAGCATTTTCAAAATAGGTTTCCATGCAAACTTTTTCAGTATTATAAGCAAAATACTGAAAGAGAGAACCATCCAAAACAAAAGTCCGAAATCTGGTGTTACAAGATTCATAGTTTTAAAACCATTTTTTAAGTTAACAAAAAAAATGTATTCCGCCACAAATGCCAACCGCAAAGCGGCGGAACACTTTTTTCAAACATGTTTTCTTATCTGCCCAAAATTATCCAACGATAACAAGCAGACAGCACACGATAGCAAAGAATGCAACACCTTCTACCAAAGCGGCTGCGATAATCATGTTAGAACGAATATCACCTACCGATTCTGGTTGACGTGCAATAGCCTCCATAGCCGAAGAACCGATTTTTCCAATACCAATACCGGCACCGATTACACCGAGACCTGCGCCTATACCTGCGCCGAATTTCGCCATAAAAGCCAAAGCCGCATCTGCGGGCATAGCATCAAGCAATGCATTCAAAATAGTTAAAAGTACCATATCTAAAATATATTAAAAATTAAGTTTCTAATTCTTCTCTGGCAACTCTGCTTCATGCTCTTCGGCAACCGCCATACTGAAATATATCGACGACAAAAGAGTGAATACGTATGCCTGAATAAATGCTACAAGAAGTTTCAACGCTGACATAAAAACTGTAAACAAAATCGAAACCGTTGATACGCCATACCCTGCTCCGGCACTCTTTGCTCCAAAAAGGAATATCAGCGAGAAGAAGCCAAGAGCAATAATATGTCCTGCGGTAATGTTAGCAAAAAGTCGGACCATAAGCACGATTGGTTTTGTAAACATACCCATAATTTCTACTGCTGGCAAAATAGGCGGCATTTTAAGCCACCATGGAGTACCTTTTGGCCAAAAAATATCCAACCAATATTCTTTCTTACCGTTGATTGTAGTTATCACAAACACAAACAATGCTAAAACACACGTAACCGCAATATTACCCGTAACATTAGCACCACCCGGCAAAATCGGAATTAATCCAAGTAGATTATTTATAAATATAAAGAAGAAAACTGTCATCAAGAATGGCATAAACTTATCACCATGTTTTTTTCCAAGCGAAGCATACGCAATATCGTCCCTGACAAACAAAACCACCATTTCCAACGCATTGAAAAATCCATGCGGGGCTTTACCTTTATTACTTGCGTAATAATTTTTCATCTTTATAAATATAAAGGAGATTAGACAAACCGAAAACAAAAGTGCAAACACATTTTTAGTAATCGAAAAGTCCCAAGGACGAACCTCTGAGCCGTCAACAACCTCAACTAATTTACCTTTATAGTTTTCCTGTTGAGAAATCCTAAATCCTTCAAATTCTTGAGTCCCATGATGAAGATTTGACGAAGAAAACACGTGAAGCCCCGTTTTTTCGCTATAAACAATACACGGCAAAGGAAGCGACAGATGAAAATCCCCAAAAGTAGCAACATGCCACTCATACGCATCTCCAATATGCTCCATAATAAGTTCTCCGGGTTCAAAACCCTCCTTCTCTGTCTTTGTATCTTCCTGCATTGAAGAAGCAAAAACAGAATTTGTCAATACAAATAACAGTGTAAAAAGCGTTATTTTTTTAAGTAAATTCATAATATACAACCTTTTAACAATTTCTTTAAAGTTGCTGTTTTTCATTTCCCTAAGTTAATAATTTTTTAACCAATCAACCAAATAAAATTGGAATTTTTTTTCAAGTTTTTTTAATGTAAAAAACTAAGTTTTTGAAAACCAAAAATATAAAGGTAATAATTATTTTATTTATTATTAATATTGTTAGAATTACAAAAATAAAAAAAACAAAAAAATTTTTTTTTATAAAAAAAAGGTAATATCTTTGCGACATAAAATAACAATTGATTTTCATAAGCAAGGGAGAATCCAAAATGAAAATTTTGAATTCTTCTTTGTTTTTTGTTTACTATTAAAAATTAAAATAAAAATGGCAAAAATCACTTATCTCACAGATGAAGGTCTTAAAAAACTTAACGATGAACTTGATCATCTGATTGCAGTAGAGCGTCCGAATATATCAAAACAGATTGCCGAGGCGCGTGAAAAAGGCGACTTATCTGAAAACGCAGAATACGATGCAGCAAAAGAAGCGCAAGGTTTGTTGGAGTTGAAAATTTCAAAACTTCAGGAAACAATTAAAAACGCACGCGTAATTGACAAAAGTCAAATGCAAGCAGATACAGTCCAGATTTTAAGTAAGGTTACAATTCAGAACATCAAAAACAAGATGAAAATGACTTACACTCTTGTAGCCGAAAGCGAAGCAAATCTCAAAGAAGGAAAAATTTCTGTTGAAACTCCTATCGCAAAAGGACTTATGGGAAAGAAAACTGGCGATACCGTCAAGATAAAAATTCCTGCCGGCGAAGCAGAGTTCAAAATTATTGACATAAGTATTTAATTAACAATTCATAATTGACAATTCATAATTGAAAATTTGTAATTCAACACAAAAAATGGCTACAATTTTTTCACGTATTATAAAAGGTGAGATACCTTGTTACAAAATTGCAGAAAACGATGAGTTTTTTGCTTTTTTAGATGTCAACCCAATTCAAAAAGGTCATACTTTGGTTGTACCAAAAGAAGAAATATCTTATATTTTTGACATTGACGACGATAAACTCGGACGCTATATGGCATTTTCAAAACGAGTTGCTTCAGCAATCAAAGCAGCGATACCTTGCGTAAAAGTAGGAATTGCTGTTGTAGGTCTTGAAGTTCCTCATTCTCATATCCATTTAGTACCGCTAAACAATGTCAACGATATGTCATTTGAACATAAAATGACATTGGAAAAAGCAGAAATGCAAGAAATTGCTGACAAAATAGTTAAAAATTTCAAGTAATTTTTTTCTTGTGGATACTTTAGACGCATTAATTTTGGGCATCATACAAGGGTTAACCGAGTTTTTGCCTGTCAGCAGCAGCGGTCATCTACAAATTGGACAACATTTATTACATGTCAACGAAATTGGTGGTCTTACATTTGACATCGTAGTTCATATTGCAACCGTTTTGGCAACCGTAGTAATCTTTAGAAAAGAAATTTGGGATTTGATTTGCGGATTTTTCAAAAAAATCAATTCCGATAAAGGTCTTTCGCTTTGGAGGCGTCTCAACGATGCTCAACGCTATGTAGTTTTGATTGTAATTTCAATGATTCCAATTGGAATTGTGGGGCTTTGTTTTAAAGACAAAGTTGAAGAGATTTTTTCTTCAAGCATTGTTGTAGTTGGAGTTTGTCTTATAGTAACTTCTATTCTTTTGGCTTTGACACATTTTTTTAAATCAAAACCAGAAACAGAAAAGAAAGAGATTTCGCCGCTACACGCCTTTATAATAGGATTAGCACAATCAATAGCAGTTTTGCCGGGACTATCAAGGTCAGGGTCAACAATAGCAACAGGATTGTTGTTAGGAAACAAAAGAGAAAATGTGGCTCAGTTTTCCTTTTTGATGGTAATTCCTCCAATTTTGGGCGAAGCATTGTTGGATTTTAAACACATATTTGCGCCTTCAGCCGAATATTTAGCAGAACATGGTGCAGAGGTTCAAATTCCAACTTTAGCATTAATAGTTGGTTTTGTTGCCGCATTTATAAGTGGCTGTCTGGCTTGTAAATGGATGGTTCAACTGATAAAAAAATGCAAACTAATATATTTTGCAATTTATTGCTTTATAATGGGAATTGTTTGCATCACAATATTGTAAAAAAAAAGAAGAGGTTGCCAAGATTGACAACCTCTTTTTTATATAAGATTTACAATTGTATTGTCCACATTGTAATCGAATACGGTTCTATTTTTTCAACTGACTTGGCTTTTATAGCAACATTTTCCTTAACAGGAATAATTGGTTGCTTGTCATAATTATTCTCGTCCATAGGATTACCAGAAATAGTAGTTTTCAAAGCCTCTCCTTTGATTTTAAATTTTGTTAAATCAATATTTGCTTGAGCAGTTTCACTGCCGGCATTACAGATTTTTACAAAAAGTTTTTTCGTTTTTGAATCATAAACAACCGACGAGCCGAGAAGATTATCATTTTTGCGATTGAAAGTAACACAATCACCATAGTAATAATCACCAGAAGATTCTCCAAACATCTGCTGAACATAATAACTACAAGTTAAATACGGACGTTTGTTGTCAAAATAAATCAAATCTGGATCCCAGTTTGTTGCGCCTTTACGAGCAAAAAGCGGTGCATACGAAGTCATAACAACAACGTCAGCATTTCTTTCAACATGAAGAAGATAAAGACCTTCTGCTAAAGCGTCAATAAGTTTTTTATCTTTAGAAGCATATTCGCCAAGATAGACTTTGGTTTTACGATTTCTCGGATAACTGTCATATTGACGAGAAGACAAGAAATAATCCCTTGGTTCATAATAATGTTCGTCGATGATAGGAAGACCAACTTTTTCGGCAAATTTCCAACCTTCGTCATAATCGGGATTACCTTTGTGAGAACCCGGACCTGCTGTTCCAACAATCACGATGTCAGGATATTTAGCCGTAATTTTGTCATACATATATTTGAATCTTTCCTCAAATTCGGGAGTGATTTTTTCTTCGTTGCCAATTCCGAGGTATTTAAGATTGAAAGGTTTTGGATGACCAGCCTCTGCACGAACTTTTCCCCATTTGGTGTTAGCATCGCCATTAGCCCATTCAATAAGGTCGAGAGCATCTTGAGTCCATTTATCCATGTCTGACATCGGGCAAGCGTCCTGCGCTTGAGTTGGCCACATACCCCAACCACCATTAGTTCCTTGACAACTTACGCCACACGGCAAAATTGGCACGGGTTCCATATTAAGGTCTTCACAGAATTGAAAATATTCAAAATAACCAATAGCCATCGACTGATGATACCCCCAAGTATTTTTATTACCTTTTCTTTGCTCTTTAGGACCAACGGTATTTTTCCAATGATATGTATTCCAGAAACCGTCGCCACCACCATGAACAACACAACCTCCCGGAAAACGCATGAATTTTGGTTTCAAATCGGCTAACGCTTGAGCCAAATCTTTACGCATTCCATGACCTTTGTAAGTATCTTGAGGATAGAGAGATACAACATCAATATCAAATTCACCTACGGTCAAACAAAGAATCTGCAAATTGGCTTTATCGGCATCAGACTTTGCCTGAATAGTACAAGAATATTGTTTCCAATCGTTTCCGCTGATTTTTAAAGTTTGTTCTCCGATAATAGTAGGTTCGGCATTGAAACCAACTCCCGGAACTGACAAAACTACCCTAATTTCTTTTTCTTTGGAATCTGTATTGCGGAAAAATGCAGAAAAGTCATATTTTTCACCGCTTTTAACAGTTATACCATCAAAACCATCGTTCTGAAGTCCAACTCCTTTCCAACCTTTATAGTCATAAAACTCCTTAACCCTCTCCACTTGAATGTGCATATAGTTAGGATTGTTAGGATGAATTGGATTTTGCTGACGAGGTTCCATAAAACCAAGCGAATGTCCCGGACGAGCAAATTTCCAAGCAGTACCCGCTCCCCAACCGTCTTTTTCGATAGGGCTATACTCAAAAGAGCCGTTTTGAAGCAGTTCGGCGCAAAGTCCGCCGTCAGCAGAGGAACTAATATCCTCAAAAAAGATTCCTATAAGTTCGTTGCTAATTTTTTTCCCGCCCTGAGGCACTTGAGCCATAAGCGAGGCGACAGAAAGTGCCGTCAGCGATAATGAAAAAATTTTTTTTAACATAATAAATCAAGAATTTTTTATAAAATTAAGTTCCGACAAATTTATATAAAAAAATCTTAATTGAAAAGTTTTTCATTTCGTTTTGGGCTTTAGAATTTCATTAGCCATTTTTTTTGTTTTTTCAAAATACTCGTCGGCAGCCGATTTTTGCATGTGATTTTTTTCTTGAATCATTTTTTTTCGGCTTTCAAGTTCTATTTTGGTAATAGGATCAACATCTTCCTCCTCTTTTTTCTTTTCTTCTTCTTTCTGTTTTTCAATGGCTTTGAGAGCCTCCTCTGAATACGTTGTGATAGTATTCATAGTATCGTCAAGAAAATTAAGAGTCTCACCTTTGAACTCTTTTTTTTCTTCTTTGTAATCATTTTTTCTATAAGCCCAAATCATACCCGCTATAAAAGCGAAAATTATGATTAGCATTATACCCGTAAATGCAGACCCATTCATTGTTGTGCGTACTATTTAAAAAAGTTTTTAAAAAATCCCGGTTTTGAAGTTTTATGTTTTTTCTTCATCCGTTTGTTTGTTTCTTTATGATGACTTTTCATATACTTACCAGTTTTTTTGTCTTGCATGTCGATTATTAATTTTTTTGCTTGTTTTTGATTTCTATAATCTTGAATTTCTTGTTTACGTTTCTGTTTTGCTCTGCTTTTGTTGTCTTTGTCGAGAGTTTTTTGGTCTTTTTTCGACAAAGTTTCTCCATCATCATACCTTTGACGAATTTTTGTTAACGCCTCTTTTTCTTCAGCGGCTTTTTTATTTTTTTGAGCCTCTTTTTCATAACGCTTTTGATTTTTTTTGTGGTCAACGCCTTCGCCTTCTCCTTTTTTGAACTCCTTAGTTATTTTTTTCTGTTTTTTCTTTTCTTCTTTTTCGCTTTTAGAGAGTTTTTCCTTTTTTTCTTTTTTCTTTTTTGTTTTATCAGTAGTTTCTGGTTCGTTAGAATGTTGAATATCCTCAATATTTTCAAATTCAGCACTTTCGCCCTCTTTTCCGAAGTCTTCCAAATCGGTTACGTCATAATCTAATTCATCATCTTCATCAACAGGGGCTTGTTTTTTGCGTTTCTTTTTTTCAGCCTTTTGCCTTTCTTCCTCTTCTTTTCGGGCTTTTTTTTCTGCGGCTTTGTCAACTTTTTCAGCACCCTTAAAAAGATTCAAAGAATCCTTTTCTGCTTCTTTTTCTGACTGTTTAATTGCCTTAATAGAATCTTTTTCAGCATTTTTTTCGTGTTTGATAGAATCTTTCTCGTGTTTTTTTTGCATTTTTTCCATTTTCTTTTTCATTTTTTTGCGCATTTTTTCCATAAGACCTTTTTCAAGCATAAAACCATCTTGAGTAAATTGACGACCTTGTGGAGCATATTCTGCATTCCAATCAATAGTTCCGTTAGGATTATCCTGAGCCCAAGAACTACTATAAGAAAACACAAACGAAAAAACAAATACTACAAAAATTTTTATTTTATAAAACATAGATTTCATATTAATTATTTTTTTACCTTTGCCGAATAGAAAAACGGCTACAAACATATATAAAAAACGATGAATTTAAAAAAATTGTTTTGGCTTATAGTACCTTTTTTCTGCATTTTTTTTGTTTCATGCGGAAAAAGCGACAATCCAGTACCCGAAGTTTATGTAAATTTTGAGATAAATCTAAATTTTCCTCAATACAAAAACTTGAGTATACCGGGAGGTTACGCATATTTCAGCGGTGGCAATGCAGGAATTTTTGTCTACAATTTCAACGGGACAAAATTCTACGCTTTTGACCGTGCATGTACCGAAAACAATTCGGATTCACCGCTTATTTTCAACGAAAAAACATTATGTCTAAATCATAGCGACACAACTGAAAATTGTAATTCACAATATAATGTTCTTCTTCACGGTGCTGTAAGTTACGGAAGTGCAAAATACGCTTTAAAAGAATACAATACCGTATACAGCACTAACAGCGGAATTTTAAAAGTTTACAACAACATCTATTAAAAAAAACAGAAAAAATATGGATAATTTCAACATCATAGCCACAACCTTTTTTGGACTTGAAGGCGTTTTGTCAGAAGAAATAAAAGCCTTAGGAGCGCAAAATGTCAAAATTTTGACTCGCGCAGTTTCTTTTACAGGAAACAACACTTTATTATATAAAGCAAATTATTTTTTGAGGACAGCACTAAAAATTCTTGTACCGATAACGTCATTTTCAGCCTACAACGATAAGGAATTTTATGACTATCTCTACAAAATTAATTGGCAAGATTATATGGCAGTTACTGATACTTTTGCCGTTGACTGCACAGCGTCAGGACCGATTTTTACACATTCTAAATATTTGGCTCTCAAATGCAAAGACGCAATCGCAGATTATTTCAGAAGCAAAAAAGGACGCCGTCCTGATGTTGACACGCAATATCCCGATTTACGAATCAACGTTCATGTCCACAATGCGCAAGTAAATATTTCGCTTGACTCTACTGGCATTCCAATGAGCAAACGAGGTTACAAAACTCGTCAAACAGAGGCTCCTGTCAACGAAGTTTTAGCCTCTGGAATTCTGAAACTTACGGGTTGGGATATGTCAACACCGCTTGTTGACCCGATGTGTGGGTAAGGAACATTTGCGATAGAGGCTTGTCTTATGGCAATGAACATTGCGCCGGGAAGTCTTAGACATTTTGCTTTGGAAAAATGGAGAAATTTTGACTCTCAACTTTGGTCTCAAATCATTAAAGAAGCAAAAGAAACCAAGAAAGAAAAACCAAAAGTTGAAATTTACGGTTATGACAAAGATGTTACCGCTCTTGACATTTCATCGAAAAACGCAATCAACGCCGGAGTTGGAAATTTTATAAATTTTGACTACAAAGATTTTTTTACTTCAGAAGACAACCAAAGCGGACTTTTTTTAATCATGAATCCGCCATACGGAGAAAGACTTGAAAGCAACGAAGATATGCTTGCATTTTACAAACAACTCGGAGATACATTCAAAAATCATTACAAAGGCTCGTCGGCATGGGTGCTGAGCGCAAATATCGAAGCACTGAAAAACTTAGGTCTGCGCTCGTCAAAAAAAATAAAACTTTTCAACGGTCCATTAGAATGTCGTTTGGAGTGTTTTGAAATGTATGAAGGCAGCAAAAAGAAAAAAAATTAAAAAAATCATAAAAAATTTTGCTATTTGATTTTTTAATGCTAAATTGCAAAACTTTTAGGCGAAAACACAAAAATCAAAGAAAAATGAAAAAATGTTTATTTATTTTGACAATAATTACGGCATTTTCATTGTTGATACCCTCATGTGATAATTTCAAACGCGACATCAAGTCGAATGCGGATATCAACAATGACATGACAGCAGAGCCGGAAATTGCAATTGACAATTATTTAAACGGTATAGACGAATACGTTAACTACATCAAGGCAAATGGAGAAAAACTTCAGTTTATCCACAGCCTCGGGCAAAACAACAAAACAGTTATCAGCGTTCTTGACAACGATACCGTTAGGATTTCGTTTTTGGGAGATTCCATAAAAGAGGATATTGACATCTATTTCAAAGATTCACAGCCGTTATTGCTGTCAAGAGAAAGGGTATTGGATGTTGACTCTAACTTTTTGGAAACCGTCTATCTGAAAGACAACAAAATTTACAAATGTTTCAGAGATGGCATCGAACTCAAAAACCAAGATTCTCTTAAAAGATATTCGGCAATGTTAAGCGCAACATTAAGGTAGGAGTAAAAAAATTTAGCGAGGATAAAAAACTATTCCCCGCCAAATTGCATTAAATAACCTTTAAGAAAAGCATTCAAATTGCCATCCATAACGGCTTGAACGTCTGAGGTTTCAATATTAGTACGCAAGTCTTTCACCATTTTGTAAGGGTGCATTACGTAACTTCTAATTTGACTACCCCATTCTATTTTTTTCTTTTTGCCTTCGATTTCTGCTTGTTTTTCACGTTTTTTATTCAGTTCAATCTCATACAAATGAGATTTAAGAATACGAAGTGCATTTTCACGGTTCTGACCTTGAGAGCGACTTTCTGTGTTTTCAACCACAATTCCCGACGGAATATGTTTTACACGAACACCAGTTTCAACTTTGTTGACATTCTGACCTCCTGCCCCCGAAGACCTAAAAGTATCCCATTCAAGATCAGAAGGATTGATATTGATTTCAATATCATCACTAACAAGAGGCACCACAAAAACCGATGCAAAAGT
>CAJOGF010000056.1:11197-21090 GCA_905233995.1 uncultured Bacteroidales bacterium
AAAAGGAGAAATCCTAACAAGACGATGCACACCGTTTTCGCCTTTCAACCAACCGAAAGCATACTCACCAAATATTTGCATTGTAACGGTTTTAATACCAGCATCTTCGCCTTCAAGATAGTTAGCGATTGTTACCTTAAAGCCATTAGTTTCAGCCCAACGCATATACATACGCATAAGCATCGAAGCCCAATCGTTAGATTCCGTTCCGCCTGCTCCTGCATTGATTTTCAAGATAGCGTCAAAAGAATCTTCCGTGTTTCTAAGCATATTCTTAAACTCAAGTTCCTCTATCTTACTTTTAGTAATATTGAACTGAGTATCAAAATCTTCTCCGGGATCATCGCCTGATTCGGCAAATTCTGCTAAAACCTGCAAATCATTGAAAGAGTTTTCAACCGCAGAAAAATCCTCTACCCATTTATTGATTTGCGAGATTTCTTTCAAAAACTTTTCTGCTTGTTTTGCATCGTCCCAAAAACCGTCTTCTTTTGTTTTGAGTTGTTTTTCTTCAACTACTTTTTTCTTTCCTTGAATATCAAAGATGCCTCCTCAACTCTTCCAATCTTTTTTCAAGAGCCTTATATTCGTCTTTATTGTACATTTTTCTTTTATCTGATTGTTATAACATTGCCGCTATTGTCAACCTTTACAATATGCGATGGTGCACAAATAGTCTCGTCCTCCTGACGATACGAGACAACATAATCCACATTGTTAACAATTTCGGTTGAAAGTTCTCTAAAAACACTTGTCGGTTTTTCGCCGCTAATATTTGCTGAAGTCGATACAATCGGCTTTCCAAAAGCAGAAATCAAACCTTTGCAAAACTCATCATTCGGAATACGAATTCCAACCGACCCGTCTTCAGCCAAAAGATTATGAGCCAAATTTTTTGATTCGGGATAAATCACCGTAAGAGGACCTGTTGCCTCTTCCATCAATTCAACAGCCTTGAAAGGCACTTCTCTAACATATTGCCTTAACATCAAGAAATTGCTGACCATAACGATAAGACTTTTTGTTGCCGAACGCTTTTTTATGGTAAAGATTTTTTCTACTGCCTCTTCATCGGTTGCATCACAACCTAAGCCCCAAACCGTATCGGTAGGATACAATATAATTTTACCTTGATTAAGGGCTTGAACCGCATTTTCAATTTCTATCTGCATATTTTTTTCTTTGACAATATTTGTGTATTAACTCAAAGCACAAAAGTAGAAAAAAAAACTGTTTTTTCAAACTTTTTTGCTTATCAGTATTTATAATTTTAGTCAAATTTGAGTCTAAAACCCAAATTGTACATAAACGCACCAGCGGAAACTTTATGTACTCCATATTTTCGTGGCAAAATCCACCCAAGACTCATTTGAAACCAACCGATAGAGACTCCGATTTCAGGTTTTACAGTAAAAGCGTATGCTTTTTCATAATCTACAACAACATCACTATCAACACCGTTTTCGTCAGTGCCATTATACTTTACCCTTGCAAATCCACATTTGAGACCACCAACACCAATAGTTAATGCTGCATACGGACTAACACAAGAAGTGGTTTTAAGGTCAAAACGAGTTTTTAATCCCGACAAACTAAGTAGAGATACTTTAACTTCGGCTTTTTTGCCATTAACACTTGCATTTGCACTAAAAAGTGCATTTCCGTCTTTTGCAATACCGAAAGAAAGTTGATTATCAAGTATATTAGGAGCGTATGTAACGTCTAAAGAATAACCAACGCCAAATCTTGCTTTCTGCTCAAACTCCTGACCAATAGGATTTGCCATGCCAGCCATAAAATCAGCCCGTATAACAACTTGCGCATTTGAAACGTTTATAAACACACAAGTCAATAAAAAAAAGACAACACAATAAACTTTCATAATCCTTTTCTAAAAAAATTTTTTTTCAACAAAAACAATTTACAAAAATAAAAAAAATAAGAAAACCGTACCCTTTTTCTTAAAGAAAAGAATACGGTTTTCAGAAAAAATCTTTGTTTAAGGCAAGAAATAATAAATTACTTTTTTAATTAGGCATATAAACGGAGATTTCTATCTTCAATCATTTTTCTCAAGTTTATAAGTGCATAACGCATACGTCCGAGTGCAGTATTAATGCTAACTCCAGTTTGGTCTGCAATCTCTTTGAAACTCATCTCTCCGTAATGTCTAAGCAATATCACTTCTTTTTGTTCTTTAGGGAGTTCGTTTATGAGTTGCCTTACTTCAAACTCTATACGACTTTGTACCATTTCATCTTCAACGTTTTTATCTGCAAATTTTTTGCTGTTGAAAATGTCGGCATCTGCTTGGTCTGAAGATGTTATTTTCAAGTGTTTGTCTCTACGGTAATGGTCTACAATCAAATTATGAGAAATTCTGACAACCCAAGACAGAAAAATTCCTTTTTCCATATACCTGCCTTTACGCAACGACTTTATCACTCTAATAAACGTCTCTTGGAATATATCCTCCGCTAATTCTACGTCTTTTACATTCAACAAAATGTAAGTGTATATTTTGCTTTTATAGCGGTCAACCAATTCTTTGATGCAATCATTATCACTCGTTAAGATATATTCATCAACAAGTGCCTGGTCTTTCATGTTCCTATAGTCCATATTATTTAATAATGTTTTAAGTTTTAAAGTGTAGCACTCCTCTTATAGGCAATTCCTCCTTAATAATTTTTAGTTAAACATTAAAATTAATAAATTTTCTTTTATAGTTGCAAAAGTTATACAAAATTGAAACACTTTCACGACTTTTTTATTGTTTATATTCTTTTATACGTAAAAAAACAAAAAAGGTTGCAAGAAATCATGTTAAAATTACTTAAAAAAATAAATCTAAAATAACTCTTCCAACTCTTTATCTGAAAGTTTTCCAATCCAACTCTCTCCTACTGCAACTGTCATTTCGGCGAGTTGTTTTTTGTCTTGAATCATTTTGTCGATTTTCTCTTCAAAAGTATTTTGCGTTATAAAACGATGAACCACAACGTTTTGATGCTGTCCAATACGATATGCTCTGTCCGTTGCCTGAGCCTCAACCGAAGGATTCCACCACAAATCGTAATGAATCACATGACTTGCTGCTGTCAAATTAAGACCTGTCCCTGCCGCTTTTAGAGAAAGAATAAAAATTTGATGTTGCTTTTGAGTTTGAAATTTTTCAACCATATTTTTTCGCTGCTCAATACTGCAACCTCCATGCAAAAACAAAGGCATAACACCAAGTTTTTTATAAATCATATTGACAAGCATATCTCCCATTTCTTTGAATTGAGTAAAAATCAACGCTTTTTGACCGCTTTCAACAATATTTTCAACCAAATCCATAAGCATTTCGGACTTGCCTGACAATTCAGGCTCTGTTTCATTGTTTTTTAAGAAAAGTGCCGGATGATTACAAATTTGTTTCAACGATAAAATCATTTGCAAAATCAATCCAGATCGTTTAAAAAGCGATTGCGAATCCGTTGGCTTGACACCCTTGATTGTTTGCAAAGCCTCGTCTAATGTTTTTTGATAAACCGCCGCCTGAGACTTTGAAAGTTGAGCGTACTCGTTTCTTTCAACCTTGTCGGGAAGGTCGTTGATTATACTTTTATCAGTTTTGAGACGACGCATCATAAAAGGTGCAGCGGTTTTTTTGAGTTTTTCAGCACAATTCTTATCGCCAAGAGTCTGAATAGGATTAGCAAAATTTTCAGAAAAACTTTTAAGGCTTCCCAAATAACCAGTGTTAACAAAATTCATTATGCTCCAAAATTCCGACAACCGATTTTCTACCGGTGTACCGCTAAGAGCAATTTTGGAATCTGCTGACAAGGCAAACGCTGCTTTTGTTTGTGCAGTAGATTGATTTTTTATGTTTTGAGCCTCATCAATAACCATTACAGCCCATTTTTGCTTTTTAAGTCTCCCGACATCAGAACGCATAATACCGTATGTTGTTAGCAAAACGTCCGACGAAAATTTGGCAATATCCCTATCAATGCCATGATAAGTAAAAACCGAAATTTCGGGAGCAAATCTACCAAATTCGCTTTGCCAATTGGAAATCAAACCAGTAGGAGCAACAATCAAGGCTTTCTTGTTTGCAAAAAAACCATCGTTTTTTAGTTTTTGAAGAAATACCACTGTCTGAAGCGTTTTCCCTAAACCCATATCGTCAGCCAAAATACTTCCGAAACCAAGACTAAAATTCTTATACAACCACTGAAAACCTCGTTGTTGATACGGTCTTAAAACGGCATTAATATTTTTTGGAACGGGGATTTCACTCAGATTCTTTATTTTACCAATCAATTCCTTGGCATCTTTATCGAATCTGACGGGCAAATTATCAAAATCTTCACTCAAAGCAGCCTGAAGAAGTTGCGATTTTGAAACCCGAGCCTTACCGTCCATTATTTTCTTAATTCTATCTATATCCGACTGATTTACAAAGAAATAATCTTGTTTTATTTTTACAAGACCGCCAATTGTCTTGTAAAGTTTCAAGAAATCATCATAATTCATCAAATTATCGCCCAAAGCAACTTGCCAATCAAAATCAAGAAGTTCATCAAGTCGAATGTAACTTTTTGAATTTACATTCTTACGCTTTATTTTCATGCTAATTTTTGGTCTTACAATATTTTGCAAAGATTTAGGAAGCAAAATTTTAATACCCAAAAGTCTCAACGAAGGAGCAATCGAAAACAAAAATTCTGAAAACTCTTCCAATTTATAAATAGGCTGCGCCTGCCCAAGAGAATTAACATACGGTTGATAATCTTTCAAAAAGTGAGAAATCAAAGAAAGTTCTTTCAAAATCTTATATCTTATGTCTTGATATTTCTCGTTTCTGAGAATTTCTGACAATTTCACAACTTCTTTTTTTAGGCTAACAGAAATATCAAGACTAAACCAATTTCCTTTTAGTTCACTGACAATCAACTGAAAACTATATTCTCCAGCGTTAAAAAAAAGTCTGTCAGTCCATGCCTTTATATTACCGGGAATTTCAGTTTCGCCAGCTGTGTTGAATTTTTCAAATTTTCCTTTGAAAATAAAAGACATTATTCTGTCATTTTTTTCAACATTTGCCATATTGCTGACAAGAAATTCCAACAAAAGCGACACAATTAGCGATGCACTATGTTTAACAGGATAAAATTTACGAGTGCCTTGCGGTTTTATCAATAACATATCCTGCGGACTATTTTTGTCCAACATCTCCAAAGAAGTTGCAACCATAGGCTCCATTGTGACGGCAAACCATTTTGCAACATAACCTTTCATAGGTGTCTTAAAAACTCTTGGAGCAGCATTTCCTGTCAAAAGCAAATGCAAAGCAAAAAGCAACAATTGTTTTAGACAAACCACTGAATCTGAATAATTTTCCAAATAGTCAGGACTTATAGAAAATATTTCTGGCAGAATTTCATACAAAGGAATTTTTTCTTTTGTAAACTTATCCTCAATAAAAAATGAAAAGTCAGAATTACAAAAAAAAGTAAAATCCGAATCTATTTTTATATGGTAAGTACGCTGAAATTCAAAAACATTCTGCCAATTTTCAGAACCATTTTTAAGAATATTTTGTGCTGACTTTGATAATAAAGAAATTTGAGAACTATACTTTTTTGAAAAATTAGCCGTAGGATAAAAAGGTGTTTCCTCCGGCAAAAGATTATTGATAGCCTTAATATTATCGCCGATAACAGAAAAATCTATTCTCGAAAAACTTGTCGATACATCATTTTTAGGTTTATCTTTTTCGATAAGGCAATCGATTGAAGGAACCTCAAGAAGGTTTTGAGAATCAATTTCAAGCCCACGATTTTTTAATTCTTCAATTAAATCAATACCGTGAAGTTTAAAAACCACAAAAGGATTATTGTCGATTTCACGACTTATAATGTAGATTACTGCCGCGATATGTTTGCAAGGCACAGCCTGATCAGGACAATCACAATGCATAGAAAAATCGCTCCATTTGCTCGGAAAAATTTTCAAATGGGCTCGCTCTGCAATTTCAAGAATTTCAGAATCAAGTTCCCGATTAAGAAGTTTTGAAATCAGAAAAGGCTTTTTAAGCAAAGATGAAATAAATTCTTCAAACCTATCAGAATCAAATTTAGGAATTTCGATGTCAACAAAATAATTATAAGAACCTTGCACAACGGCTGAGACTTTATTTGAAAGGATTTGAAGTCGTTTTACTTTTCCATTTTTTGCATATGACGAGCCTCGCGGTATACGATTAGCATAATCAATACCAGTTAAAGCGTTCAGCCATTTTTCTGACCACCATGTTTTTCCGAAAAATTTTGCCATTTCGTTTATATCATTTTTTTCGGGGTGCAAAGTTACAAAAAAATTATATACGTTAAACAAAAAAATACAAAAATTAAAGTCAAAAAAATTTGGTCATAAAAATAAAAAAGTGTAATTTTGCGGCACAAAAATAGTATTAATCCGTCGGAAGGTTTTTAAGCGATTAACTCTCAAAAAGTTACCGCCTTACCGACAAAAATAACAAAATGATGTACGCAATAGTAGAAATTTTAGGTCAACAATTTAAAGTTGAAAAAGACAAAAAAGTTTATGTACACCGCCTCAAAAACGAAGAAGGCAGCAACGTAGATTTTGAAAATGTTCTTTTAGTTGACAACGATGGCGATGTAAAAATCGGCACTCCGAAAGTAGACGGTGCAAAAGTATCAGCAAAAGTACTCAAACACCTTAAAGACGACAAAGTAATCGTTTTCCACAAAAAACGTAGAAAAGGTTACGCAGTAAAAAGAGGACACCGTCAGTATTTAACTCAAATCCTTATCGAAGGAATCAACTTCTAATTTTTTTGTAGAATTTTTTTAAAAATTAAAACTTAAGATGGCACACAAGAAAGGTGTCGGCAGTTCGAGAAACGGCCGCGAATCACACAGCAAAAGACTTGGCGTTAAGAAATTTGGCGGAGAAAGCGTTATCGCTGGCAATATAATAGTACGTCAAAGAGGAACTCAACATTACCCCGGCAAAAACGTCGGAATAGGAAAAGACCACACTTTATTTGCTCTTAAAGCAGGTACAGTAAAATTTGAAACAAAAGGCAAAGATAAAAGTTACGTTACAGTAGTAGAAAGTGCTGAATAAAACTAACTTTTGATGCTGAAAATTTAAAATGTTAATAAAATACTGCTCCTAATCGGTCTTTTTTTTAAAAGAAAGAAGAAACCTTTTAGGAGTATTTTTTTTATATTAAAATCATGCTTTTAGTTAAAACAATAGTTGACAATCCAGAATTTGTGATTGAACGACTAAAAATAAAAAACCGTGATGCAAGGGCTTCTGTTGAAAAAATTGTTAGTCTCGACAAACAGAAGCACGAAATTCAAAAACAACTTGAAGACAACAAGGCTGAACAAAATGCTTTAGCCAAAAAAATTGGTGAACTTTTCAAAAGCGGAGATAAACAAGGTGCTGAACAAGCAAAAAATCGTTCTACCGAATTGAAAAACATCATCAAAGAGCAAGAAGAAAAATTTCAAGCCCTTGACAAGGATTTGTACGAGACTTTGGTTTTGTTGCCAAACTTACCATACTCTCTTGTTGCTCCCGGCAAATCAGCAGACGATAATGTTGAAATTAGACGTGGTGGTGAAAATCCTGATTTTCAAGGTTTTCAGCCGTTATGTCATTGGGATTTAGCAAAAAAATACGACATTATAGATTTTGCAACAGGCGTTAAAATCACTGGTGCTGGTTTTCCTCTTTACAAAGGTAAAGGCGCAAAACTTCAACGTGCTCTTATCAATTTCTTTCTTGACGAAGCCGAAAAATCAGGCTATCAAGAGGTTGAACCTCCTGTACTTGTAAACGAAGCCTCAGGCTTTGGTACGGGTCAACTTCCTGACAAAGAAGGTCAAATGTATCATTGCGAAGTTGATAATTTGTATCTTGTCCCGACAGCAGAAGTGCCTGTTACAAACATTTACAGAGACGAAATACTTGATGCAAAACAACTTCCGATAAAACATTGCGCTTATACACCTTGTTTCAGACGTGAGGCAGGAAGTTACGGTTCTGACGTTAAAGGTCTTAATCGTCTTCATGAGTTCGACAAAGTGGAATTAGTACAAATCGTACACCCTGACAAGAGTTACAATGCTTTGGATATGATGGTTCTTCATGTTGAAGGATTATTGAAAAAACTCAAACTTCCGTATCGTATTATCAGACTTTGCGGTGGCGATATGAGTTTCACTTCAGCAATGACATACGATTTTGAAGTTTGGTGTGCTGCTCAGCAAAAATGGCTTGAAGTAAGTTCCGTTTCAAACTTTGAATCATTCCAATCAAACAGATTAAAACTAAGATTCAGAGAAGATGGCGACAAGAAAACAAGACTTTGTCATACTCTCAACGGCTCTGGACTTGCGCTTCCGAGAATAGTGGCTTCTATTTTGGAAAACTATCAAAAAGAAGACAAAATAGAAATTCCAGAAGTTTTAAGACAATATACACACTTCGATACAATCGAATAATTATTTGATAAAAAAAGGTGGTGATTTTTCACCACCTTTTTTATTCTTGTTTTGTCGTCTTAATTATCTTATCAATATTAAGACTACGTGCTGAAGCGTCAAAAATCTCCTTATAAACGCCACCTTGACGATAGATTTCGTCAGGATTGCCACCTTGCTCAACTTTACCGTCCCTTAAAGCGTAAACCATTTCAGAATCAATAATTTGCGAAATCGAATGCGAAATTATTACCACAGTACGATTTTGTTTAATGGCATCTATCGCATTTTTAATCTGTTCGGTTGCAACAGCGTCAAGACTTGCCGTCGGTTCGTCCAAGAAAATCACAGGCGGATTTTTCAAAAACATTCTCGCAATGGCGATTCTCTGCTGTTGACCTCCAGAAAGTGCAGTCGCATTTGTCTTGAAACCATCTGGCATTTTAACAATCATATCATAAATATACGCTTTCTTTGCCGCTTCTTCCACCTCTGAAAAATCAGCGTCAGGCTTGCCATAACGAATATTTTCTTCGATTGTCCCATCAAAAATATGATTTTTCTGAAGCACAAGTCCTACATTTTCCCGTAAATATTGAGTATCCCAATCTTTAATATCAACACCATCAAGTTTTATTGTACCCGTCTGAGGCTCATAAAACTTGTCCAACAAGTTTACAATCGTACTCTTACCTGCCCCCGAAAGCCCAACAAAAGCCGTAATTTTTCCCGGCTGAATATTCATATTAATATTATGCAAGGCTTTTGTACCGTTTGGATACGTAAAGTCAACACCTGAAATTTCAAAATTACCGTACACTTTTTCAGGACGGTAGCCGCCTGATTTCTCACCGTCAGTATCATTGTTGAGAATATCAAAAAAACCTTCCGCATAAATCAAAGCGTCATTAAGATTATCATAAATCATGTGAAGTTGACGAATAGGCGAAGTAACATTTGAAAACAACATAATATGATACATTATTTTACCAATCGTCATTCCCGGATAATCAATCAAGACAAGATAAGCGGTCAAAATTATGATTAAAACCGTTCCAATTTGTTCTGTAAAAGTTTTAAGAGAATTGAAAAGGAAACTATAACGACGAGTATTCATCTCGTTTTCAGTTAATTGCAACTGTAAATCGTACTGTTTATCGTTTTCAATTTTTTCGCGATTGAAACTTTTTATCACCGTTATTGACTGCAAAATATTCATAATTCCGTTTGACTTTGCCTCGTGATTAGAACGCATTTGTCGTCTCCAACCTTTTAGTTTTCTAACCTGACGGACTGTAATATAAAAATAAATTGGAATTATCGCAAGAGCCGTCAACCCGACATAAACATTGGCCAAAAACATCAAAATCAAAG
>CAJOGF010000057.1 GCA_905233995.1 uncultured Bacteroidales bacterium
AGCGGGCGATGACGGATCCCAAGCCGAATAGCCACGAGCCTCGAAAGTGTTTCTCAAGCCGCCACTCGGAAAACTTGATGCGTCAGGTTCTTGCTGAGCGAGCAATTTGCCAGAAAACTCTTCGATTACGCCTTCGCCTGGTGCACCTGCGTATTCGATGAAGGAGTCGTGTTTTTCGGCTGTACCCTCGGTAAGGGGCTGAAACCAATGCGTGTAGTGTGTAGCACCAAGTTCAGTTGCCCATTGTTTCATACCAGCGGCGATGTGGTCGGCGAGAGAGCGGTCGAGAGGGTTGCCGTTTTTTACTACTGCCATGAACTTTTTCAGGGTGTCTTTCGACAAATATTTCAACATCTGTTCTTTGCCGAAAACATACTTTCCGTAATATGCGGGTGTTGATTTTTCGGGACTTTCTACTGCGAGAGGCATTTTCTTGAACGCCTCTGATACTACTTGAAATCTTAATCCACTCATTTTTGTGTCGTATTTGAGGTTTGTTTTTACAACGCAAAGTAACGGCAGATTTTGCGTTTTTGCAATAAAGGAATAACGTAAACACCGTCCGTAAAACCACGTATTTTTTTTGTAAGGGGATTACGTAGAGAGGGGAAGTTTTTTTTGTCTAAATCTTACTTTTTTTAAAAAAAAGGTTGGCTAAAAAGTTAAAAAAAACAGCGGCTGAGGCATTGCTACAGCCGCTGTTAAAAATGTCTTTTTGGACAGTTCCATTTTTACAACCTCATAACGTTTACCGAATTTTCAGTGCAAATTTAAATTCAATGTTGTTAGGTTCTATCCTGTATTTTTCCAAAGGCATTGCACCCCAAGAATCTATACAACCCAAACCTTGATTTTTATAGTCAATGTTTACGTAGTATGAATCATGTTTTTTCAAATCTATGGTGTGTTTTTCGCCTCGGTTTGTTTGTTGAAAATCTTTTATTGAATAAGGAATTACAGTAAATTCAAACAAAGAGTTTTCTTTTGTGATTTCAAAGGCAGAATTCTTATTGTCATAAATCATTAAACGTCTTGTATCACAGCGGTTTGAACATTCCTGTGGCGAAGGATAAGAATAAAACAACTCTTCTGGCGTTGATTTATAACGACCTACAAAAGCGGCTGTTTTTCTGTCAATATAGTTTTCAAAAGGTCCTCTACCATACCATTCTACATTGTTGAAGTCTTTTTTGATTTGGAAATTAACTCCAAATCTCGGCAAAAGTGGAAGTTTGGTATTGTCTTTTATGTCAAGTTTTTCGGTAATTATAATTTGTCCTGACTCAACAATTTCGTATTCCAAAATCACTGAGGTTTGAGTGCTGTCCAAATCGTAAATAGTTTTTATTGAAATAGTTCCGTTTTTGTGTTTTATAACGTTGATATTTCTGAATTTTGGATTTTCAGTGTCGTATTTCCATTTTATACATCTTTGATGCATACGGTTTCCGAAATCATTGTCGGTTGGAGCACGCCAAAAACTTGGTTTTATTGGTGAAGCCAAAAGATTGTTGCTTTTTGCTGAATTGTTGTAACATTCGCTTAAAAAACCATCTTTTTTGCTGAAAACAAAATATTTTCCGCTGACACTAATTGTGATATTTTCGTTTGTGGTTTCAACATTTGATTTTATTTTCTTTTTTGCAACTGCTGTTGTAGTTTGTGGAGTGTGAAGCAAAAATTGTTCTTTTGCGAGTTCTTCCGAAGCGGCAATTCCGTTTGAAGTTGCTTTTTTGGTTATGAAATAAACATTCATAAAATACTCTTTATCAGCCTCAAAAGCAAAATTATCAAGTTCCTGAATTTTTATTGCTTGTCTTGCTAATGGTTGGACAGGCGGACAGTCATATTCCAACATTCTTACAATATCTCCATTTTCCAAAATCTCGCATTTGATTTTAAAATTACTCAAATCGGTGAAAAGATAATTGTTGAAAATTGTCAAAGCGTTTTCTTCAGAAGAAAATTTGCTGTCAATGTATTGATAATTGTATTTAACTTGATAAAGTCCGGGGTGAGGTGTACGGTCGGGGTTAACGACACCATTCATGCAGAAATTTTGGTCAGACGGTGTGCCTTTTGGTCCAAAATCACCACCCCAGCCCCAGTATTTTGTGCCATCAGAGGCGGTTTTAACGATTCCTTGGTCAACCCAATCCCAAATAAAGCCGCCTTGAATTTGATAACTATTTTTAAACAAATCCCAATATTCATCGAAACCGCCTTGAGAATTTCCCATTGCATGAGCATATTCGCAAAGAATCATAGGACGCGGTTTTTTCTGTTTTGCGTAGTCAAAACAATATTGCCAAGCGTACATTGGACAAACGATGTCGGTGTTGCGAGCCTCACCAGC
The DNA here is from genome assembly GCA_905233995.1 of uncultured Bacteroidales bacterium. Classification (GTDB taxonomy): domain Bacteria; phylum Bacteroidota; class Bacteroidia; order Bacteroidales; family UBA3824; genus UBA3824. Next base: position 2,357 of record CAJOGF010000057.1, read on the forward strand.
GGGTTCATATTGGATTGGACGGGTTTTGTCAAAGGCTTTAAGACTATCGTAGCAAGCCTCGAAATTAGAGCCGTTGCCAGCCTCGTTGCCAAGCGACCAAATAATTATTGACGGGTGATGAACATCTCTATAAGCCATTCTCATAACTCTCTGAAGGTGAGCGTGTCTCCAAAGTGCTACTCCAGCTATGTTTTTAGGACCGTAGATTAGTCCGTGAGATTCCAAATTAGCCTCGTCAACAAGATAAATGCCTAAACTATCGCAAAGTTTATACCAATACGGGTCGTTAGGATAATGACATGTGCGGACAGCATTGATGTTGTATTTTTTCATCAAAAGAATATCGTTAAGCATTGATTCTCTGCTGATTACATGTCCAGTGTATTGGTCGTGTTCATGTCTGTTGACACCTTTGATTAAGAGTTTTTGACCGTTGATTTTCAGTACACCATCTTCGATTGAAACTTTTCTAAAACCAATGTCAAAAGACATAAATTGAGGTTTGTTGTTAGCCTCGTTTTCAAGCGAGACCACCAAACGGTAAAGTTCAGGATTTTCGCCTGACCACAGTTTTACACCACTTACTTCAAACGAAATTTTCTGTTTTGTGAGGGTGTTTGGTTTTATGTCTTTCAAGTTTATTGTCTTTGAGGCAACTTCTTGATTTTTATAGTAAAGTGTGGTTTTAACGTCGGCTTGTGCAGATTTTGAATCATTGTTTTGAATTTCAAAATCGCAGTTGATAGTTCCGTTTTTAAGGTCGGTCTCTGACACAACTTTTACGTTTTTGATATGTGTTTTGGGTCGACAATACAGAAAAACGTCCCTTTCTATACCATTGAAACGGAAAAAATCTTGATCTTCGAGATATGAAGCGTCAGACCATCTTAAAATTTTGAACGCCAACACATTATCTCCTTTTTTAAGAAACTTTGTAATGTTGAACTCACATGCTAATTTTGAATCTTCGGAATATCCGACGTATTTGCCGTTGACGTAAATAAAAATAGCACTTCTTGCTCCACCGATTTGAAGTACAACTTCATTGTTTTCAAAGTTGTCTGGTAATTTAACGGTTTTTCTGTACAGTCCTGTCCAATTATTTTCAAACGGCACCTCAGGCGGTTTTGGGTCATAACTGAAATCGTATGCCACATTGGTGTAGACAGGATAACCGTAGCCGTTCATTTGCCAATCGCCCGGAACTGGAATTTGTCCCCAAGAATTGTCGTCAAAGTTTTCGTTTTCAAAGCCTTGAGGTACTTTTGACGGGTCATTAGCAAAAAAGAATTTCCATTTACCATTGAGGTTAATGTAATAATCCGACTTCTCGTTGTCTTTCAGTGCGTTTTGTTTGTCAGAATAGATAAACCATGAAGCGTGCATTGCCTCGCGGTTTTCTTCTGTAATATTGGGGTCTTTCGCCTGAATCGGCAAACTCTGAGAATAGGCGTTAAATGCTGTCAAACAAGACATAAACGCCGTTAAAAGTTTGTGAAATCTTTTCATAATATATTTTTTTAATTTATATTCTTTTTTCTTTAAAAAGGTACCTCAACTATTTTCTTTTGTTCCACATAGAAAAGATACGCTTTTATGTTTTTGTACTTCATTTTTTTCAACAGAGTTGCGTATTGAATAATTTGATTTTTGTATTCTTCAAGTTCTTTTCCGAATTTAAAGTCAATAACCACCGTTTGGGTCTCGCCAATTAAAACTCTGTCGGGAATTCTGATGTCGCCTTCTTGCGTAAGAAGTGCTCTTTCTGTTAAAATTTCTTTCCAATCTTTTGAAAACCAATTTTTTACGATTTCAACCGAAAACGCATCTTCTAACTTTTGAGTCAAATCCAAAAGTTGTTCTTGCGTGATTCTGCCATGAAGTTTCATATCAGAAAGCACTTGCGGATAGTCTTCTAAAGTTTCTATTTGCGAAAAAACTTCGTGCATAAAAAGACCGTAATTGATTCTTTCCTGCAAAAATGTGCTTTGTTCTATAAAAAAATCCGACGAATTTGTTTTTATTTGCAGTCGGTCTTCCCAATTGAAATTTTTAAAACTTTTGAGTTTGAAACCTTTTGTTCTGTCGTTTGCTTTTCTGCCTTCTTGAAGATTGTGATTTTTGTCAATAAGCAATTCCAAAGAATCACTGTTGTAAAATTCTGACAGAGAAATTGTTTCTTCTTTTGTTTGCTTATTTTTTTCTTCGGTTATGGCATAATACAAAAGGTCGGAAACGGTTGTAATTTTATTTGTTTTTTCGTCAGGTTTTTGACAATAAATATGCAATTCGTCAACGGCTCTTGTAAGCGCAACGTAAAGCAGATTAAGCGAATCGGCGTAAAGATTGCGTTTTTCTTTCACGTAAAAATCCTTGAAATAAGTCTTGAGCATTTGAGAAGAATATTTCACAGGCATCGGAGGAAGCGATTTAAAGCAACTTTCTTTTGGTGCTTCAACCCAAATGTAATTGGCATTTAGGGAGTTGACATCTTCCATTTTCCAATTACAAAATGGTACAAAAACTATCGAAAAATCCAAGCCTTTGGATTTATGAACTGTCATTACATTTACAGCATCTTGATTATCAGATGGTTGTATTGCTGTTTTAATGCCTGATTGTTCCCACCATAACACAAACTTGTTGAGGTCGGAGGAATATTGACGAGTAAAGTTTAAAACACAATCTTGAAACGTTCTTAAATATTCCAAATCGCCTTCTTCTTGGTCTAAATCAAAGAAAACGGAAATTTTTTCAGAAATATCATAAAGCGGCAAATCCGAATTTAACGAGAAAAAATCTTCAAAATTCTTTGGCATAAATTCTTTTAAAAATGTTTCATCGTTAACGGCATTGAAAATAATTTCATCGCCTATGTTTTTGTTTTTCAATACGCAATAATTTCGCAGCATTTCTGCTTTGGCAAATTTATCTTCTTTGTTCAGAAAATATTTCATCGCATTTACCATCACTTTTACGGCAAGAGAGTTTGCAACGTAGAGCGAATCCGATGAAATTACATCGTAAATTGCCGCATTTTCGGTTTGGTTTTGATATTGCATCAGAAACTTTACAGTTGCTGCTGCTTCGTCTTTTTTTCTAACAAGAACGCATATTTTTTTGGCTTTGACACCATTTTTTATAAGAAGATTGATTTCTTGAGCAACTTTTGTCAAGGCTTTTATCTTAAAAGTTTCTTCTTCGCTGTTTTTTTCTTCTTCAAAAAAAACGGTGTTGACTTTGCCTCCACTGCGGTTTTTGTCTTTTGGAAGTTTCTGATAAGAGCCAGAATATATCAAATTAAGTTCTTGAAAATCAAGGTCTAAATCTTTGTCAGAATGTTTTTCTATAGTTTCAACTGCTGACAAAAAAATTGCATTGTTGAAATCTATAATATTTTTCTTAGACCTATAATTTACCTCTAAAGAGTTGATTTGTATATTATTTGGCGGAATTTGCGATTGAACTCCGCTATTTAACAAACTCCAGTCGCCGCCGCGAAATCTATAAATTGCTTGTTTTACATCGCCCACAATCATATTGAAAAAACCTTGAGAAATAGAGTTTTCAATAAGCGGACGAAAATTATTCCATTGAAAAGGCGAGGTATCTTGAAATTCGTCAATAAAAATATGATCGAATCTATTGCCCGTTTTTTCGTAAATAAACGGAGCATCGTTGCCCGAAATTATTTTGTCTAAGAATGCAGCCGCGTCAGAAATCATAATTACGCGGTTTTCTTTCCTGTATTCGGGTAGAAGTTTTGCGATTTCGCCGATTAGGATAAAAGCGTTGAAATCTTTTCGTATGATTTTAGCCGTAAGAAAATCTTTGCCGTTTTTTTCTATAAAGTCTACGGCTTCGCTTAAAATCGGAAAAAGTTTATCTCTTAAAACAGGAACTACAGTTTTTTGGATTGTGGTCGGTTTTTTGTTGAGCCAATTGTTATCGTTGTCCGACATTTTGATTGCCGTATCGGACAATTCTCCGCCAGAAAGTTTGTTGATTATAAAACTGCAAAGATTTTTGACATCTTTGCCTAAATCTTCGTAAGAGGTGCCGTATATTTTACAAATATTGTTGATAGTTTCTGCTGCTCGTTTTGAAATGTTGGAGGCTTTTGAAAGAAAATTGTCATAAACAGCGTTGACCATTTCGTTGGAAAGGTTGAAGAAATCTTTTTCTTTTTCCTCTGACATTCCGTTTTCTTTCATTTCGGCTCTTTGCATTTCAAACTCTTTGTATTTTTCGCTGAAAATTAGTTTGGCAATTGTTTCAACTTGTGTTCTAAAATTCCAATTAACGCCGTCTTTTATGTTTTTTTCTGCTAACGATAAGAGTTGTTTTTTCAAATATTTATCGTTATCGGAGAGTTTAAAAAGCATATCGGTCAAATCCGACAGCACAACTGCCTCGTCAGAAATAGTTGAAAATCCAGAATTTATGTTGATGTCATAACAAAAAGACCTCAAAACTCTTTGTACAAAAGAATCAATTGTTTTGAGATTGAAATCGGAATAGTTGTGAAGTATTGCATTACGAATTTTCAAAGCCCTTTTTATAATCTCTTGCTGGCTTAAATTGTACTTTTTGGAAATTCTGTCAGCATAATCTTTAGACAAACCTAATGATAAGTTGTCTAACTCTCTGATTATACGTTCTTTCATTTCGCCAGCGGCTTTGTTCGTGAAAGTAACGGCAAGTATTCTCGAAAAAGCCGTTGCATCGTCAAAGGCGTTGAAACTTTCTTCTTGAGAAATCGAAAATGTTTGTTTCCTGAACGATTCCAAAATAAATTCACCAGCAAGGGAATATGTTTTACCGCTTCCGGCTGAGGCTTTGTAAATGTTTAACATCTTGGTTTTTATGCAAAAAGTTAGTCTGTATCTTCGTCTTGTTTTTTGTTTTTAACTCCTGTCCCTAAATGATAAACAAATAGCACTATCGAAAGTAGCAATGCCGCCGCATAGCCTATAATGCTTATTATCGGCAAGCCCAAAAACATAAACGAGTCTTTTGAAAAAGTTGCGGCAATTGTTGCGGATAAAATTAAAATGCCAATTAAAAAACATGCAGATAATTTGTTGGTAACAATGTCAATCCGTCTTAAAAACAAATTAAAATCCGTAATGTTTATGTTTGTAAGAAGTTGACCTTTACGGATTTTGTTTAGAATCACCGAAAGTTCAAGCGGAGAATTTTCCAAAAAATCGCTTGCTTGCGAAAGATTCTGATTGATATTGGTTTTGAATCTTTCAGGTGAGATTCTTTCAAATTGCAGTTTTTTGCCGTAGGGCTTAAAAAAATCCGAAATCAAACACGTTGGTGTAATTGACAAAGCGATATTTTCAGCAGCCGAAAGAGCCGAAAAAGCATAAAGTATTTCAGCCGGAAGTGCTATTTTGTGTTTGAAACAAATACGCATTACGCCAAAAGAAAATTCTCTCATATAGTGTTCCGATGATTCCATAAAATACAGATTATCAGTCAAAAGTTGCACATCGTTTTTGAACTCCTGATAATTTTGAAATTCCGAATTAAAAGCAATTTTTCTTAAACTATTTGCCAACACTTTGGAATTTTGAGTTGTAACAGCGGCTACCACATCGCTAATTAGATTTCTCTGCAACGAACTCAAAAGATACGACGACCCAAAGTCTGCAAACACAACTTTTCCATTTGGCATTATTCTGACAATTCCGTCAGAAAGTGTTCCGATAAAAAGTCCCGTTGTCAACATTCCAGTTATAAATGTGCTTAAAAACGTGTCTGAAACTTTTCTGTGGTCAAGTCCCCAAGAGGTAAATTCCTTAGCGTTTGTAATGTTGACAGTATTGTAATACGTTGTTACCAAAGTAGCCTCGGTACTATATTGAGAAAAAACTTGCGGGACCACAAAATCTTTCATATCGCGGTATGCCTTTGAAAATCTTTTTATTGTCTCTGCTTCGTTTCTTAAATCCAATTGAGGCACAATGGTTTGTGAAAATGCGTCAATAATTTCCAATGGGTCTAAAATGCCGTGTTTTTCCAAAAAATAATCCGACAATGAAGCAAGCCGTCTTATTATTTTTATATCAATCATTGAAAATAATTTTTACCGACACATCTTCGCCTGTTAATAGTTTTGCTCTAAAAACAGCCGCATAACCGTTTTGAAAACTGCAATGATTGTCAAAATACGAAAACGTTTTGTCTGCTTTTCTGCGGGTTTGTTTTTCAAAAATCTCTAACGCTACGGCTTTTGAAATCGTGTTTTTTTTAACCTCCAATAAAGAAAATTCCGAAATTAGTTCATGAGGCAATATATCTGGTCTTGCGCACAAAAATCTTGCAAAATATACTGCCGTAAAACCGAGTTCCTGAGTTGCAAGTCGTATTCTTTCCCACTTGTTAAGTTTCTCAACAACAGTTGTTTCTGGCTTTATGTTAGTTTTGTTTTTTAAGAAACGTTTTAGTCTGCTGTCAGAGGTAAAGGGTGCGATTGAATATTTAAACAATACCGAAAGAGCATTGTTCAACTTGTCAAAAATTTTAGGATTTTTCGGAGTTTCTTTAAACATTTTCTTTTTTATCTCGTTAGTTTTTCCAAAAGAGTAACTCTTCTTTTTAGTGTTTCGAGTTCTTCAGGAGTGGCAATGTCCATTTTTTGATAAATTTTCCTTATCAAATCCGTAATCGAATTTTCTAATTCTGACGATTTATCAAACATTGAATTTTTGATATTGTCAAAAATCGTCCTGCCTTGACTGAAAGATATTTTATTATCATTGACAAGACTGTCAACCGTTTTTTTTACGGCAGAAACAGTCTCGTCGATAATAAGGTTTGAAACTGTTGATAACGAATTAATCATAATTTCCTTTTTTCAAAAAAAAATTAATCTAAACTTGCGACTCTTTTTTCCAAGTCTTCAATTCTTTTTTTCAATTCCTCTACCTCTGATTTTGTAGCCGGTCTTACTTTCAAAAGTGCTTCGTTGATTGCGCTACGAATCTTTGTTTCAAGGTCTTTGGCTTTGTTGTCGAGATTAGAAGAAAATTCGTCAACTATTTTTTTGCCTTCGTCGTTTGTAATTTTCTTTTCACCGATTAACTCTTTAACCGCTTTTTCAACTCTTTCTTTTGCTCCTGCTGCCATTCCGACACCTTGATAGAGTATTTTTTTAAGAAGGTCGTTGATATTTTCGCCTTCTTTTTGAGCCTGTTGTCCCTCTTTGTTTTCTTCTGCCATTTTTTTTAAGATTTTTAGTTTATTATTTAACTTGTATATTTTGTTTTTTCTGACTTTTTTGTTACGCAATTTTCTCTTGCGTAAGAGGTTTGTCAAAAAAAACTTTGCCTGAATTTTTTTCTGCTATTTGCGAAATTGTTTCAAATAGGTTTTCCAAAAAAACTTGCTCCTTTTTTTTAGACCTTCGTCCTTTGCCTTCAAAAAGTGTTTGCGTAAAATACGCGTCAAAAGAAACAGCAAAATCTTCAGGAGTTTTTTTCTGAAAAAAACTTATTGCAGCCTCGTATTTAATATTTCCGTTTTCAGAGTCCGAAATCAGCCATACCGAGGCGGCATTGCGTTTTGTACCGTTATAATCAAGTTCGGCTTCAAAATAACGTTGATAAACGTTTGTAGTTGCCATAACTATTTTTTTATTTTTTTTGTGATTACTTATAATGCAAAGATAAGACATAATTGAGCAATTCTTTTAATATTTATATAGTTAAAAAATGTTAATTATTATTTTTGTTTGTTGACATAAAAAAAACTTGAAAAAAAAACATTAATTTAGCCAAAAATTTTTTCTATGGATTACAAAGAATCTTTCATAATTTTTAGGGTTGGAGGCAGAAATTTTGCGACCTCGGTTTCCAATGTGCTTGAAGTTACCGAAAATAAGGAATTAAGTCCTTTGCCCGGTGCTCCAGAATACGTATCTGGAATAAAAAAATTTCGTGATGGAGTGATTCCTATTGTCAACACAATCGAAAAGTTGGAAATCGAAAAACAAGAAACTTCTGACAAGCCAAACAAATATATCGTTGTTTTTGAGATAAAAGTTTCCTCAGAAACAAAACGTTTTGGAGCGTTGATTGATAAAGTTTTGTCGGTTGGAGAGTTGAATACTTCTTCGGTAAAGGTTGTTGACGATATTCAAGATGCAATGTCGCCGGCTCCATATATAAAAGGAGTGATAAATTCGCCACAGGGTTTTATTTATGTTTTGCTTCCAGAATTTATTTTTTCTAAAAATGAATTGCAAACAATTGATAATGTTTTGTAGTGATAGATTCTGATTCTTAAAATGTTATAAAAAACATTGAAAAAAAGTTAAATAAAATTTTTTTCTAACGAAAATAGTTTCTACCTTTGCGCCGTCAAAAAAGGAAACGGTTCATTGATTTTTTGATGGAATATTTCTTGCGGGAGTAGCTCAGTTGGTAGAGCGCAACCTTGCCAAGGTTGAGGTCGCGAGTTCGAGCCTCGTCTCCCGCTCATTTTTATTCATTATTGATGTTTATTTATTAGGTTTTAGTTAATTAAAGTTTCCAAAACGGTTTTTTTAACCGTTTTTTTTATGCCCTTTTTTCAACAAAAAAAGGGAAAATTTATGCAATTTTCCCAATTATATTTTTACGTCCACAAAAATGAAGGTAACGATTGCATTGTTGTATTTTATCGTATCCCAAAAGCACTCCCAAAATAAAGTCTTCTTCGGGTGAATATTCGTTGAAAGGTTTGTCGCCAAAGCGTTTGATAACTTCTATGCACTCTTTGGCTCCGAAAAAAATGTTTATTTTTTCTGCTGAAACTTCACGAGTTAAAAAGTTAATTCCTGCAAGTTTTAGTCTTGTTTCTGCCTCAAATCTATTTTTGGCTGGCAGAGTGTGAAGTATTAGTTGTCTGAGTCCTTTTTTGTATTCGTAAATATGATGTGCAAGTACCTTCATTTTTTTTTAACCAAAAGACAATTTTTACAATTCAGAAGAAAGTTGTGTTGTCCAAGCAGCGATTCTATCTTCCGATAAATCGGCTTGATTATCATAGTCAAGAGCAAGACCAACAAATTTGCCATTTTCAACGGCTGTGGATTCGTTAAACGAATATCCGTCAGTTGAGGTCTCGCCTATGATTTTTGCGCCAGCCTTTTTTGCTGCATTAAAAAGTTCGCCCATAGAGTTTACGTAAGTGTCAGAATATCCAAATTGATCGCCAACGCCAAAAACGGCTACTGTTTTGCCGCTAAGGTTTGTTTCTGCTATTACGGGCAAAAATCCGAACCAATCGTCTTGAAGTTCGCCGTCGCCCCAAGTTGACGAGCCAAGAATAAGGTTGTCATAATTTAATAAGTCGTCTTTTGAAGCAGCACTTACTTCTTTTACTTCTACTCCGCCTAATTTTTCGCTGATTGTTTGAGCAGCAGAAGCGGCATTGCCCGTTGTAGAGCCATAAATGATAATTGTTTTTTTCATTTTTTTATAATGTTTTTTTTAAAAAGAATTTTGTGTTTCAAAATTATCGTTAAAAACAACAACAAACAATCCCTTTGTTTAGGTATTTTTGTGCTAAAAAATACTTAAAAGTAGGTAGAAAATGGTGTTGAATTTGTTTTTGTTCTTTATTTTTTGCTAATTTTGTGTGCTAATTTTTTTAATAACTTAATACGATGACGAAAAAAATTTTTTTATCAGCGGTTTTTAGTTTGTGTATGACCGTTGGAGTTGTTTCTGCTCAACAATCAGAAAAATGGGAGGGTTCTTGGGCTACGGCTGTGGAATGGACAGGTCAAGGTGATATGCCCAAAGAAAGCCTTTCTAATAGGGCAATACGTCAAATTATACATGTCTCTGCAGGCGGCAATACGTTGCGACTTCAGTTGTCCAACGTTTTTGGTTCGTCTGATACTGAAATTCGTTCTATTTACATTGCCGATGCAACCGAAGGACATTTTATTGATGTTAAATCGGCAAAATATTTGACTTTTGACGGCAAGAAAAATGTGACAATTCCCAAAGGCGAAAGTCTTTATTCCGATGAAATTGCTTATAATTTAAAGCCGTTGCAACTTCTTAGTATCACCATCAATTATGGCGACAAAACCCCTGAAAACGCAACTTCGCACCGAGGCTCGCGTACAACCTCTTACATTATAAAAGGTGAAAGCAAACCAAAAAGTGATTTTGAGGCTTCAGAGCGGGTTGACCATTGGTATAATATTGCTTCGATTGACATCAAAACCACACAACAATTTGAAGTAATTGCCGCTTTGGGCAATAGTATAACCGATGGACGAGGCACTACCACTAACAAGCAAAATCGTTGGACAGATTTTTTAGCAGAGTCGCTTGAAGGCAAAGTTGGTGTTTTGAATCTTGGTATCGGAGGAAACTGCGTTATCAAAGGTGGATTAAGCGAACCGGCTTTAAAACGTTTTGATAGAGATATTTTGGGACAAAAAGGCGTATCAACGCTTGTAATATTTGAGGGTGTAAATGATATTGGCGGAGCAAAAAACAATTCAGAAGAATGTGCAAACAATCTTATTGAGGCTTATCGTGAAATGATTTCAAAAGCGCACAGCAAAGGAATCAAAGTTTATCTTGCAACAATAACACCTTTCAAAGGTAACAGTTATTTTACGATTTTTCATGAAGCGGCTCGTCAGTATGTTAACGAGTGGATTCGTAACAACAAGGATTCTGACGGCATAATTGATTTTGATTTGATTGTCAGAGACCCTAAAGACCATGCAAAATTAAAAGATGAGTTCAGCGATGATTATCTTCATCTTAATCCAAAAGGTTATGAAACGATGGGAAAATATGCCGCTGACATTTTAAAATAGAAAAAAGAGGTTGTCAAAACAAAATTGACAACCTTTTTTTTATTTATTTGACAGGAAAATCTTTTGCAAATTTTTCGATTCTTTCTTTGAAAACGTTTTCCAAATCTTTGTGGAAAAATGAAGTGCAAATTCTCACGCCTTGTTCGAGAGACCCCATTGTGTTGAGTGGAAAAACGGCAATTCCGTAAAACATTAATTCTTTTGTCAGTTCAACAGCCGTCATATTTGGATATTGAACGGTGAAATAAAAACCATCTGCTAAAGGTTTTCCCATATCGTTGTCGTAAACCAAATAAAATCCGTTGTTCAGTAAAACGTCTTTCAAATATTTTGCTCTTCGACCGTATTCTTTCACTTCGTTAAGAAAATTGAATTTGCCATCGCTTGCGGCGTTCATCATTGCTGACATTGCAAATTGTACAGAGTGCGTAACACCGCTCGAAAGAGTATATAAAACTCTGTTAGCCATAAAGTTACCAAATTCAGCAACGCCAAATTTTTCTTCTAAGTTTTTGAATTTTCTGTGATACAAATCGTTGGAAATGCAACTAACGCCAATTCGTTGACCAGCATACGAAAAAGCCTTTGAGCCAGAAATGCTAACTACATAATTTTTCGTGTATTTTCCAACTGACGGTTGAAACGGTGCTTCAAACGGTTTTGACAAATCATTACGGAAATCCATTGCAAAATATGCCAAATCTTCCAAAACAACAACGTCAAATTCGGTTGCTAATTTGCCAATTCCTTGCAATTCTTCGTCTGTGAAACAAACCCATGACGGATTGTTAGGGTTTGAATATACAATTGAGCAAATATTTCCCTTTGAGAGTATTTCACGTAGTTTTGAAATTAGTTTTTCGCCTCTAAAACCGTAAATATCAATGCCTAACGTTTTTAGTCCAATCACTTCGCATTGAGTTGTCTGCACAGGAAATCCCGGATGAATAAACAAGACTGTATCTTTTTTCGGGTCAGCATGTTTTAGGGTTGTGAAGACGGCAAACGTTCCTTGCATAGACCCCGTTGTCGGCATACAGCACAGAGGGTCGATGTCCAAGTCAATAAAAGCCTTGACAAATCTTGAAGCGGCGTTTTTGATTTCGGGTATACCGTCGTTTGGTGGATAAGACTGAGCACAGTTGTTTTTAAGAGCATTTATTTCAGCGTCAACTCCTATTTGAGAAGGTTTCAAACCGGGAACGCCCATTTCTAAATGTACAAATTTTTCACCTAAAATTGTTTCCAATTTCTTGGAAAGTTTGGCGATGTCGCGAATTGTTACGCTTGAAAAATCTTCAAGCCCCATTTCTTTAATTGTTTGTTCTATAACTTTTCTGTCCATTTTTAGCGTAAATCTTCAACGGTTATAAAACTAATTTTGTTCAATATCATGATTTCTTTTGCTTTGTCTAAAGGATTGACTTTGAGAATCAAAATGCCTTTCCCTTTGAAAAGAAAACTATACATATACGCCACATCAACGCCTGCTTTTGTAAATAGGTCAATTACATGAGCCGCTTTGCCGGGTTCGTCTTCTATTTCAACCGCAAGAACATCGGTTAATTGGACGTTTATATTGTTGTTTTTTAAGACGTTATATGCTTTAATAGGTTCGTTACAAATAACTCTGTAAATACCGAACTCCGAGGTATCGGCAATTGTTGAAGCGATAATTTGAACGCCATCTTTGCTTAACAAATCCAATACTTTTGTCAGTGTGCCAGACTTGTTTTCTATAAAAATTGATAATTGATTTATTGTCATTTTTGTTATTTTTTATTCGTAAACTTTTCTTTTGTCCACAACTCTAACCGCTTTTCCCTCGCTGACAGGTAAAGTACCTTTTGCAACAAGTTTTACTTTCGGTGTCAACAAAATTTCGTCTTTTAATTTTCGGGTTATATCTTTTGTAAGTTTTTCAAGCCTTGAATAATCATCGGTGAACAGTTCTTCCAATTCTACTTCAACGGTCATATTGTCGTTGTCGCCATCGGTTGTTAACGTGATTAAATAGTTGGTTGACAATTCTTTAAAGTCAAGCAATATTTTTTCGATTTGAATCGGGAAAATATTTACACCTCTCAAAACCATCATATCGTCCGAGCGACCTTTCATTCTGTCAAGCCTTACATGGTGACGTCCGCATGGGCAATCATGTCCTAATATTCGCGTTAAATCGCGAGTTCTGTACCTTAGAAGCGGCATTGCTTCTCTGTTTAAAGTTGTTAAAACCATCTCACCGATTTCACCCTCTTTTACGGGCTCAAGTGTTTCAGGATCAACGATTTCGACAATGTAATAATCTTCCCAAATATGAAGACCATTTTGTTCTTTACATTCAAATGCTACACCCGGACCGCACATTTCTGACATTCCAAACGAATTATAGGCCTTAACGCCGAGCATTTCTTCAATTCGTTTGCGTTGAGCCTCTGAATGAGGTTCAGCACCGATTGCCAATACTTTTAGTTTTGTATCTTTTCTTGGGTCAACGCCTTCCTGATCCATAACCTCTTTTATACGAGTTACATACGAGGGAACGGCGTGAATCGCTGTTGTACCGAAATCTTTTATAAATTTTATCTGTCTAAGAGTGTTTCCGGCAGCAGCGGGTACTGTCAACATACCTAATTTTTCTGCGCCGTACTGAAATCCTAATCCACCTGTAAACATTCCATACCCAGAGGAATTTTGGAAAACATCGTTAGGACGCAGACCAACCATCCAAAGACATCGAGCAACGGCTTTTGCCCATTCGTCCAAATCCTTTTGTGAGTGTAAAATAACGGTCGGATTGCCAGTTGTACCGCTTGAAGAATGTAAACGCACGCATTTTTCAAGTTCAATGCTCCGAAGTCCGAAAGGATAATTGTCTCTTAAATCTTGCTTTGTTGTAAAAGGTATTTTCCTTAAATCGTCCAACGTTTGTATGTCTTCAGGGCTTATTCCGACCTCTTGAAAACGTTTTTTGTAAAATTCTGAGTTCATGCAGTGTTTTACTGTTTCTTTCAACCGTTTCAACTGCAAATCTCGAATTTGAGAAACACTTAAAGTTTCAAATTCGGGGTGTAAATATTCTGAATTGTTATCCATTATTATAGTTTAATTTAAATCATTTTTGTTAAGTTGGTCATTGTGTTCTTTATTTTTTGTTTTTTAAGAAGTAAGTTCTTTTACTTTTTCTATTGATATTTTCAGTCGTTCAGCAATCTGTTTTTCAGAAATTCCGAAAGAAGCCAACATTTTTATAGATTCTGCCAATTGACTTTTCGATTCTGCCAATTGACTTTTCGATTCTGCCAATTGACTTTTCGATTCAGCCAATTCTTCTTTAACTTCTTTGAGTTCTAATTGTGTATCTTCTAAATTAATGCGGTCGCGTTGTATTTGTCGAAGCATTTCTTCTTCAAAGTCAAGATCGCCTCTAAGTTGGTCATTAATAGTACCTTTTAATAAGCGATTTATCAAAACTTCATATTCTTCACCGTATGAAGCATTGTCGTTCAACTCTATGTAAATTTTTTGATTCTTATCTTTGTAGCGTTGGTCAAAAATGCTCAATAACTTTTCAATATGAACTTTGGGTTTTAGAGGTAAAAATGGTATTTGAACTATCGCAATATTTATTAACATTGCGTTCAAAAAATCATTTTTGCCATTATTTTTTACTTCATCACCGTTTTGGTCTATTAATGCAATTTTTGTTTTGATAAGTGCTTTTTCATAACCTTCGCCTAATTTGTGTCCCAAAATGTAAATACAATAAATTGGCAGTGGTTTTAAAATTTCAAATGTTTTCTTTTTCCTTTTTGTTTTAATAAATTTTACGGCATTATTTTCACTACTGATTTGTAGACCCATATACTTTCTGAACCGCATAACCTCCTCTTCTTCAAAGGCTTTCTGAAGTTCTATGGTTGCAACCTCTTTTGAACCGTCATCATTGATAATGGTTGCGGCAAAATCTATTCGTAGTAATTTTAAATCATCAGGTGTAGTGATTATGTGGTCGTTGCTTTTCATGCTGACACTTTCGATTTTTTTGTCTAAAATGCCGCCTAACAATATTTTCGCAACTCTTTCGTCTTCAACCAAATATTTGAAGACAGTATCATATATAGGATTAAAAACACGTACCATCTTTGTTTTCTGCTTTTTTCGGTGTAAAGTTAGAAAAAGTTTTTGGATAGAACAATTTTTAATGTGTAAAACTTTGAAACAAAAAAACGGCTACCTAATGCTTAGCAGCCGTTTCTTTGTTGATTAAAAAAAATTAGTTTTTCATTCCTTCTTCAAACGCCTTGAGGTTTGCGTTGACAATTACTTCACCTTTGCGAGCAAAAACAGTTTTGATTGCTTCTTTCAATTGTTCAACACTAAGAATTTCTATATATTTTGCAGCCATACCCAAAAGTACCATATTAGCGGATTTTGGCATCATAATACTTTTAGCAACTTCTTCTATATCAAGTTTTTTGATATGAGGTAGCGAGTTTAATTCTTCAAACAATTTGTCCTCTTGAGGATAATCAGGAATGTTGACAAATGGTTTTGAATTTGTTACAACCCATGAGTCTTTGTTGATGTAAGGCAAATAACGCAAAACTTCCATTGGCTCCATCGAAATTATCAAATCCGCTTTTGCTTTTGGAATCCAGAATCCGAAAGTCTTAAATTACTCTGAACATCACCGCCCCTTTGACTCATGCCGTGAACTTCGGCTTGTTTTAAAAATAATCCGGCTTTTGTGGCAGCCTCACCTATAACGGTAGCGATTGAAAGTATTCCTTGACCGCCCACACCGCAGAGAATCAAATCTTTTTTCATTTTTTCTTGTGTCTTTTAAGGGTTTGCATACATTCGCGGCGGGGAATTATAACCGAAACGCCGTTATAATTTATTTCTTCTTCGATAATTTTTGTAATTTCAGGCATATTTTTAGGCATTGGCACAACAACTCTTATGTGTTCTTTTTCAACGCCTAAGCCTTGACAAATTGCTTCGTATTTGTATGTTCCTGCAGAATCTTGACCGCCAGTCATTCCCGTTGTCAAATTATCCGAGATTATAACTGTAATATTGGATTTGTCGTTGACAGCGTCCAAAAGTCCAGTCATTCCAGAATGTGTAAAGGTAGAATCTCCAATAACGGCTATTGCTGGGAAAAGTCCTGCATCGGCGGCACCTTTTGCCATTGTGATAGAGGCTCCCATGTCAACGCAACTTGCTAACGCTTGAAACGGCGGTAATGCTCCCAAAGTATAACAACCTATGTCGCCAAAAACTCTTGCATTTTCATATTTTGTTATGACCTCTTTTAATGCGCCGTATACATCTCTATGTCCACAACCTTGACAAAGTTGCGGCGGACGACCTGCTAAATTTTTTGCCGTTGGAAATGCTTCTTCTATTTTAACGCCAAAAGCCTGAGCAACGCAATCAGGCGATAGTTCTCCTTGACGAGGAAGGTCTCCCGTTAAACGACCTAAATCTTCTGCTTTGTCGCCAACAATTCTTTTAACTTCTTCTTCTACAACAGGTTGACCGTCTTCTACAACAAGAATTTTGTTGCACACCTTTGCGAGGTCTAAAACGGCTTTTTCAGGTAATGGATATTGAGAAATTTTTAAAACTTTCAAACCTTTAACGCCGTAATTTTCTATCGACTCTTTTACGTAATTATAACCGATTCCACAAGCAACAACGGCTAAATCATGTCCGTAGTCCTCCATGCGGCTGAAAGTAGACTCTTCAGCCGCTTTTTTTATTTCAGGTTGTTTTTCAATTAATGCTGCATACTGTTTCTTTGCGATTCCGGGTAGCAAAACCCAACCTCTTGAAGTTGACGGTTTAAAATCGTTTGTTTGTCTTATATCATCGGTTTGTACAGCGGCTCTTGAATGTGCAAGCCTTGTTACAACTCTCAATAATACAGGCTCTTGAAGTCTTTCACTTAATTCAAATGCAATTTTCATCATGTCAAAAGCCTCTTGTTGATTTGAGGGTTCCAAAACAGGAATCATCGCAAATTTTCCGTAAAATCTTGAATCCTGTTCGTTCTGACTTGAGTGCATCGACGGGTCGTCAGCCGCAAGGACTACCAAACCTCCGTTGATGCCAGTGATAGCCGAATTGATAAAAGCGTCAGCACAGACATTCATGCCGACGTGTTTCATACAAACTAACGCTCTTTTACCTGCGTATGACATGCCTAAAGCGGCTTCCATTGCGGTTTTTTCGTTAGTACACCACCTTGAATGAATATTTCTCTCCTTTGCGAGAGGATTGTTTTGAATAAATTCTGTAATTTCGGTTGACGGTGTACCCGGATAAGCATAAACGCCTGATAATCCAGCGTATATTGCTCCCAAAGCAATTGCTTCGTCTCCTAATAATAAAGTTTTGTCCATCAGAAATGATTATTTTTTTAACGGCGGTAAAGTTAGTGAATATTTAGTAAAAGTCAAATTTTATTTTTTATTCTTTGTTAGTTTTTTTATTTTTGCGACCTGAAAATCATTTAAATACTAAAAATAATGAATTTGTTTAACAAAATCTTGTTGTTTTCCGCTTCTTTTTTGTTTTTTTCGTGTGGACAAAACGGCAATGAAAACAAGAATCAGACTCAAAATCAAAATGTTCCGCAATCAATTCAGGAAAAGAATTTTTCTCTGAAAGTCAGCAATTTGGATGAAAATTCCATTGGCAAAGTTGCAGATAAATTTTCTCTTGAAATTTTAAATGAAAATAATAAAAATATCGATTCCGTTGTAATTTCTGTTGACGGGAAAAAATATGCGGTTTTAAAACCTTCAGAACTGCCTTATATTGTTGATACTAAAAGTTTTAGATGTGGAATGATTCCTCTTACTCTTCAAGTTTTTTATGAAGGTAAAACCGAACATTTGGGCTCTTCGATAAAATTGTTTTCTGAGGTAATTCCAAAACGCAAAACTTACAAAGTTGTTGCTTCGTATAATCATGATAATCAGGCTTATACTCAAGGTTTACAATTTGAGGATGGTTTTTTTTACGAGTCAACGGGTTTGAATAATAAATCCTCGCTTAGAAAAGTTAAACCTGAAACTGGCGAAATTCTTCAAAGTTATATTCTTGAAGGTGAATATTTTGGCGAAGGTCTAACGATAGTTGACAACAAACTTATTCAACTTACATGGAAAAATCATAAAGGTTTTGTTTATGACAAAAAAAACTTTGAAAAAATTCAAGAATTTGATGTTGCAACCGAAGGCTGGGGTTTATCGTATTATAATGATACATTGTTACTTACAGATGGCAGCGAAAACATTTATTTTCTTGAAAAAAATAATTTTTCAACTCTAAAATTCATTCAGGTTTATGACAATTTAGGACCTGTAAAAATGCTGAATGAAACTGAAATTATTAACGGTAGACTTTATGCTAATATTTATCAGTCGGATTTGATTGCTGAAATTGATTTTCACAACGGTAAAGTGCTAAGTTATATTGAGTTAACCAATATTTTACCGAATAATTTAAGGACAGACAATACTGATGTTTTAAACGGTATTGCATACGATAAAAAAGGCGATAGAATTTTTGTTA
The DNA here is from genome assembly GCA_905233995.1 of uncultured Bacteroidales bacterium. Taxonomy (GTDB): domain Bacteria; phylum Bacteroidota; class Bacteroidia; order Bacteroidales; family UBA3824; genus UBA3824. The sequence continues at coordinate 20,787 of CAJOGF010000057.1, forward strand.
CAGGCAAAAATTGGCCAAAAGTATTTCAAATTCAACTTCTTGATGTTGCAAAATGATAGTTTTGAAAGATATAAAAAAGCGTTTCGGACAATTGGAAGTCTTGAAAGGCATTAATTTGACTATTGAAGATGGAAAAATTGTGTCGATTGTTGGTGCTTCGGGTGCGGGAAAAACAACACTTTTGCAAATAGCCGGCACTTTGTTGAAAGCCGATTCTGGTGAAGTAAATATTTCCGGTGTTGACGTTAACAAACTGTATGGTAACAAGTTGTCGGAATTTAGAAACAAAAATATTGGTTTTGTTTTTCAGTTTCACCATTTGTTGCCGGAGTTCAATGCTTTGGAAAATGTTTGTATTCCAGCCATGATTGCAGGAAAAAACAAAAAACAAACCATTGAGCGTGCAAACGAACTTTTAGCATTTCTAAAACTGTCCGATAGGTCAACACATAAACCCTCTGAACTTTCTGGTGGTGAGCAACAAAGGGTTGCAATTGCGAGGGCTTTGATTAACGACCCTGAAGTAATTTTCGCTGACGAACCCTCAGGTAATCTTGATAGTAAAACCAAAGACGAACTTCATAATCTTTTTTTTACCCTTAGAGATACTTTCAAAAAGACGTTTGTAATCGTAACCCATGACGAACATTTTGCCGATTTGAGCGATAGAATTATCAGAATCAAAGATGGTATGATAGAATAAAAAAAATCAGTGCGCAGAATAAAAAATGCGCACTGAAATTGTTTAGAAAATGAATAAAAAAACTAATTAAACCGTCTGACCGCCACCGTGTAAATGTCTTCTATAAGGCGTATTCCGCCGGTGTAGCCAGCATAAAAATTATCAAAAACCACTTTATCCAAAAACGGCCATGAAATATTTAAGAAATTACCTTTCAAGTTTTCGGTTACTTCTTTTTCGTAATAGCCGCCCAAAATAAGCGGATAACCGTGATAATCATGCGATTTGATTCCGTTATGAATTTTAAAACCGTCAGTCTCAAACAAAACTTCTGCTTTAATTCCGTAGTTCAAATTTTCAAATTCTTGTTTGATTTTTTCGCGATATTCTTTTGGAGTATCGTCGGTAACAAATTGTTTTGCGGGCAAAAGTCCAAGGTCGTTGACAAGAAATTTTGTAATGCTTAGCGCATATTGTGCGTCAGCAACAACCGAAAATTGCTTGTTAATAACTCTGTTTTCCAAAAACAAATCTGCATATCGCGAAATTAAATAATAGAAGTAATCTTCATGTTGTTTGATTACTTCTTCCACTTTTTCTTGGTTGATGTTTGCAAATTTGCCTACTTCGCGAAGAAATTTTCCTGTTTCGGTTGCTCCAATCGGCAAAACGGGATAATGAAGATATGGAATGTCAAGTTCTTTTTGCATTGAAACCATATTTTTCAATCCTACCCATGGCGATACCAAAAGGTTAAATTTTGCTTTTGGAATTTTTTTGATATTTTCCAAACCGCGTTTATATCCAAAAATGGTGTTTGGTTTTAGTCCGATTTCTCTTAATAAATTTTCTAATTCTCGTATGTTTCCAAGCCAAAACAAATCTTGATAAGGTACGTCAGCCCAAAGGTTTACAAGTGTTTCTTCTTTTTCGTCCGACTTCTTTAAGTATTGGGTTACGATAGCATCGATTACTTGTTCGTGTCCTTTGTAATTATTACCTTTGAAACCTGCTGTTGACGCATAAATCACAGGTTTGTCAGCATTTGAAAATTTTGACACTACTTCTGCCGCATCATCGCCAACAATTTCGGGTATGCAACCTGTCAAAACAACAAACAAGTCAGCATCTATAACTTTGAGTGCGTTTTCGATTGTTGTTTCAAGTTTTTTGACACCACCGAAAACAACGTCTTTTTCGTTGATTGACGTGCAAGGGAAAATTTGAGGCGATAGATAGCCAGAACTACCTATGGTGTCAGATAATTTTTGAGCGCAACCTGGTCCTGAATGTAAAACGGGACACGCTCTTTCTATTGCTTGAACGGTCTGCATTGCCGCTAAAGCGCATTTATATCGTTGTTTATCTAATATTTTTGCCATTATCTTGTTTCCGTAAAAAATTTATCAACATTCTGCTTGTACCACCATTCGGTGTAAGGAAGTTTGGTTCTTAAGGCAAGATTTTTTTCAAAACTACGGTTTCTGACCGTATCAAGTATCGTTTTAGCAAATTCCAAAGTGTGTTTATAACCGAAAATCATGTATTCATCAGCCACGTATATTGCGGGAGTTCCGTTTTTGATAGCCCAAACGGTAGAGCCCGGATGACGCGATAAATACATATCGGGTTGATATTTGTTGAGAATATTCATCACTTCGTAGTTTTGTTGGTCGGCAACCGAGGTTTCAAAGTCTATGTTGTTGTCTAATAGATATTTCATAGATGGAGGGACATCGCCGTTTTCGTATTTTTTGTCATAATGCCAAGCCAATGCCCAAACAACTTTTATCCCTAATTCGTCCAAAACTCTTGAAACTTCAAAAGTATATCCCGGTCCCATGCCCAAAACTGCTGTAAGCCCTTTGAGTTCTTTCTTAACTTCCTCTATTTGAGGAATATACTTTTCTTGTTCGTCTTTAATGTATTTTTCTATTTTGTCTTCTCGGTGAGTAACTTTTCCAATTTCTCTAAGCCAAGTTTCAAAACCTAAGATGCCGCATTGATTGATACTTCTAACGTATGGTACGCCATATTTTTCTTCCAAAGCGTTACCAAGATAATTGCCTAAAGTGCCACAAATACACGTTGTTGCAAGGTTTTCGGATAATCTTGAAAGTTCTTCTACTGTGGAATTGCAATACAAGAAAACGGGTTCAAGGTCAAAGTTTTTGAACATTTCTATGATTTCTTCGCGAGCGGATTCAAAGAAGTTTTTGAAATTTATCTTGTTGTTTTTGACACCTTGACGCGGTTTTTTGACGATTGATTGCAAAACAGCATGGTCAGAAATGTCAAAACCAGTTGCCCAAATTTTAGACTTGAAACCTTCGCAGTGAACTGCAACTATTGGCACTTCAATTTCGTCTTTTACTTCATCAACAATGCTGTCAATATCTTCTCCGATAATACCTGTTGCACAACTACTTGATACGAAAATTGCCTTTGGAGAATATCGTTTGTTAACCTCGAAAATAATTTTTCTAAGGTCTTCTGTTGACCCAAAAATTGTGTCTTTTTCGTTCATATCGGTTCCAATGTAGACAGTATCAGAGGTTACGCCTCTTTTTTTTGCCATTACTTTCGACATGTAATAACTGTTTGAGGCTGTTACCGAGCAACCTGAGGGTCCGTGATGAATAACCGCAATGTCCCTTATGCCTGCTAATTGCGACAAAGCACATAAAGAAAGACATGTGCTTGACTGAGAAAAACATCTTGAGCAACCTTTTAAAGTGCCGCATTGTGATTTCTCTGCCAAATCTTTTAAAGAACCAATGTAGCCAGTTATGGACCCTATTCGGTTTTCTCTGACGGCTACATTGGAGTTGTTTAAATTTATGGCCATGAAAAAATCTTTTGTTTAATAATCGTTATGTTTAATTTTTTTTAACGGCACAAAAGTATTTGTAATGGATATTTTATCCAAAACCATTAATAATTATAGATATTTATTTTAAAAATATATTTTATTTAAGATTTTTATTGCTAATGTTTTGATAGATTTTATGAAATAGAAGAAAAAATTTTTTCTTAGATTATTTCACCTTCAAGACAGTCATTGTCAATTTTTGTAATTATTACTTGATAAAATTCGTTAGTTTTGATTTCGTTGTTTTTTTTCATCTTTATCCTGACATAATTTTCCCCATAACCATACACAAAACCGTCATCCTCAATGGTTTCTGTCAGGATTCTCTGACGCTTGCCGACGAATCTATTTAGATAATCGGTGGACAATTTTTCTGACAAATCACGAAGAATTTTTGAACGTTGATTTTTGATTTTTTCATCAATTTGACAGTCCATTTTGTCCGCCAAAGTACCACTGCGGCGCGAATATTTGAAAGCATGAATATGCCCAAAACAAATCTTATTTGCGACATCGAGCGTCTGACCAAAATCCTCGTCTGTCTCGCCCGGCAAACCAACAATTATATCCGTCGTAAAATTAAAATCAGGGATTATTTTTCTAAATTTTTCAACTATTTCCAAAAAATCTTCGCTCGTATAATGACGATGCATACGTTTCAAAACACTGTTGCTGCCCGATTGAAGGCAAAGATGGATATGCGGCGCGAGTTTGGGATTTTTAAAGAGTTCAACAAAACTGTCAGAAAAATCGTCCGGCTCAATCGACGCAATCCGCACTCTGAAATCGCCGTCAATCTCCAAAATCTTCTTAATCAAATCCTCAAAACCGATGCCGTCATAATTATATTTTGAAATGTTGACACCTGTCAAAACAATCTCCTTGAAACCAAATGCGAGTTCGCTCTTGATGTTGTTCAAAATATCCTCCACAGGCCTCGACACTGCCCGACCGCGCACGTATGGCACAATGCAATAACTGCAAAAATTGTTGCAGCCGTCTTGAATTTTCACGATTGAGCGAGTGTGGAAAGTCTCTTTTGCCGCCTCAAAGCCGAAAACATCACCTTCAAGATTTTTGGTGTCAACAATTTCGCCGCCAAGATGAGCCTCCACGATTTCATAAATCATGTTTTTGTGCTTGTTGTCAACAACAATTACATTTGTATTATTAGAAAAATATTTTTTTGCGTATTGCTCTGCCATACAGCCTGTTACAACCACCAACGAACCCTTTCTGATGGCGCGGTTGATGTATTCACGGCTTTTCTTGTCGGATTGATTGGTGATTGTGCAGGTGTTAATTACAAAAATCTCTGCATCAGAGGTTTCAAAATCGCCGTCGGTCATGAAACCTTTTTCGCGAAACTTCGACGTCAATGCATCGGTTTCGTAAAGATTCAAACGGCAACCGAGAGTTTTAAAAGAGATGGTTTTCATACAATATTTCTATCAACCCAATTTTCAATATTAAGACCTTGAATATTTTCAAAATGCTTTACATTATCTGTTACAACAGTCAAATCAAAATGCTTGGCAGTGGCAGCAATCAACAAATCAAAATTATCCACTGGTTTACCAATTTGTTTTAGTTGCAAACGAATTTTAGCATAATCCATTATCACTTCCGAAATTGGAATCACGTTTACAAACCTCAAAAATTCATTCAACAAGTTCATCTGCTTTGTTGGATTATTAGAATTTAACGCGCCAAAAGTAAGTTCTGCCAACACTATTTCAGATATAAAACACTGAGGCTTTTTAAGTATATTAATTTTTTTACAAACGCCAAATTTTCCACGAAAATGGAAAACACAAATATTCGTATCCAAAAGGTATTTTTCCATTTTAATCGTCAAAAGATACAATTTCTCTATTAGAATAACCATCACGAACGCTGAAAATTGCTTCTTCCATTCTGTCAGCGTCGGGATCATCAGCCCAAATGCCAGCAAAATCAGCAATCGAATTGAACTCTTTCTCAGTTCTCTTTTCTTTATTTTTTGCCGCCGCTTTCGCGATTTTTTCTCGAATTGTATTGAGCAAAAGCAACCACTCCTCGCTTTTAAAATCAAACGTGGAAATGTAATTGTTAAGATTTATTGCAGATGCGCTTACCATAGTTATGCTATTTTAGCAATTAAACATACTGCAAAAATAAGCACTTTACGGAAATTCTCAAATTTTTTTTGCGTATTATTTAATCCCGTTTTCGTTAATCTCTTTCATCAACTTTTCCAATGCGGCATCCGATTTTTCTAAAAGTTCCTCTTCTTTGAAAAACTTCGTCAGCATCGTAGCAAACACTTTACCCTGATAAGTAAACACAAAGTCGTAAAAACCAGGAGTACACTCTTCGGGGTGCAAATATAATGAACCCCATTGCCTATCGTCATCTTGTTCGGGATCTTTGCGGATTTCTTGGTAATTAGCAAAGCCGGAGAGTTCGTCGCTGAGTTTGTTTTTCAAATAGAAACTCTGATCGCTTTTATGTTTGAAAACCCAAACTCCAAATCCGCTCGTTATTTCAGACTGTGGATAAAATTCTATCCACTCGTTGAGTTCAAAAATGAAACGGATTTTTTCGGTGGAATACGGATAAGCGTTGATGCCTTTGCCTCCTTCTTGGTTGCCTGCCCGGTTTCCCAAAAGTTTAAGACCCTGCCAAAGGGGTTTTTCACCGTCTTTGAGGTTAACAAAATAGAGTTTTCCGGCTTTCATAGTGTCCTTTTCAACTTGCGCCGAAACATTTAAGGCACAAAGCATTAATGCCGCAATTATTGAAAATAATAGTCTTTTCATATTGTTACACGGTTAAAGGGGTATTTTTTTTACAATAACGACAAAAACGTTGTTTTATTGTATCGCTACTATTTCAACAATTCATCAAACTTTGCTTTGTTAGAATCAACGCCAGTGAAGTCAGTGTAGAAATAACCCACTTTATCGTAAAGCATTTGGATATATGGATTGATAGTAAAAACAATCTAAACGGATTGAATTATTGTATAAATAACACAGTTTTAATCAAACAAATCGTCAAGCACTATTTTTTTTTGAACTATTCCGCTGTGTGCGTTGCTCTTAACGCCAAATGTGGTTATCATTGTAAAATACAACGATTTTTTGGTGCCTGTGGCACGGCGGAATGTTTCGATTTTGTTGCGGAAATTGGCTTCGTCGTCGGCATCAATTACGTATTCGCCGTTGCAGAATTTCATTTCGCAAATGTTGATTACATTGTCGCGACGCATAATTACGAGGTCGATTTGGCAGCCGCGACCGCCGTTTTCTTTGTGAAACCACACCGAACATTCGGTAAGTACGTCGCTGATTCCTATTGCCTTGCGCAATTGCGCGATGTGGCATTTGCAAAGGAGTTCAAATGTGTATCCTGCCCACGCCCGCCGCATAGGATTGTCGATGGTAAGTGTCCAAAAATGTTCGTCCCTACCGCTACGCCCTTTGATAAAACGGAAATAAAACAACGTGTAGAAGTCGCAGAGTTGATAAACAGTGTCTTTTTTTTCTGAGCCGAAATAGTTGTATGTGGTTACGATTCCCGAAGTGCAAAGGTCGTCTAAAAGTTTTGTAAATGTCCCGTTGTCAGTCATTTTGGTGGCAGAGAGAGCCTCCTTGCGAGTAAGTCCCATATTCTTCGACGACAATGCCTCCACAACTCTCATATACGGTTCGGAATTTTTGAATAGTGTATTGAATAACGCTTTGAACTCGCCATCAAGCAATGGATTTGCACCGAAAAACATTCTGTCGATATTGGTGTTGAAACTGAGCGTGGGCGAAATTTGTTTTAGATAAAACGGTATGCCGCCCATAGTCATATAACATTCGGCAATGTCGCGGCGCGAAAAGTCAACACCTTTTGATTTTAAGTAAAGTTCGGTTTCGTGAAGGGTAAACGGTTTTAGGGCAATTCTCACGGTGGCGCGGTTGAAAAATCCGCCCTTGTTACTGAGTATTTTTTCCACTATCCACGATGTAGCCGAACCGCAAACCACCATCATTATGTTTTTTTGATTGGCAGCCCATCCGTTCCAAAACCATTCGAAGGCAGCGTAAAAATCGGATTTAGGCGTATCGAGCCACGGCATTTCGTCAATGAATACCAAAACGCGCTTTTTGTTGGTCAATGATGCGAGATACTCTTTGAGTTGCTGCATTGCCGTCATCCAATTTTTTGGCACAGGACGGCTTTTGCCTGAATACTCTTCAAGCGCAACGGCGAATGTTGACAGCAAAAAATTCTTGGGCTTTTGATACAGTCCCGTCATATAAAAATCAAATTTTCCTTCAAAATATTTGTTGATGAGGTACGATTTCCCCACGCGTCTTCTGCCATATACTACCACAAATTCGTTAGCACCTGAATTGTAAGTGCGTTTAAGTAGTTGTTGCTCAGCCTCTCTGCCTATAATTTCAGTGTTGTCCATACCGTTAATTTTTTTGCAAATATAACGATATTTTTTTAGATAGCATAGCGGAATCTATATTTTTTTTGCAGATTCCGCTAAGTTATCTGCGATAGCATAGCGGAATGTGGATTTTTTTAGGCGATTCCGCTAAGTTATCCGCAAAATGTTTATCACCAACGCGGATGCCAATTATGAATTATGAATTATGCATTATGCATTATGAATTGT
>CAJOGF010000058.1:0-1082 GCA_905233995.1 uncultured Bacteroidales bacterium
AGGAGATATTATCCGTCAAAAAATCTAACATACAAACGCTATGCTGACGGCGCACACCCAAAGCCTGAATCCGCGTTTATGTGGGCAGATTCTGTTGCAAGTTTTATTATGACCAAAAGTAGACACCCAATACTTTTGAACACACCAACTCAAAAGTACACAGGCTCGCCAAATTCAACAATTTTGCAGCCATGGAAAAAATAAAATAAATAATTTTTGCAGAAATCCGCAAAAAAATATACTTTAGTGCGGATTTTTCTTAAATAAGAAGAAAGCAGAATATGAAAGCAGAAACATCCGCACAAAAAAGCAATAAAACCTTCACTGCCATTGTTATAGCAACGTTGGTATTGCCTATTTTTATAATTTTGTATCGGGAATTCCAAATATATTCGTTTTTGGAATTAAGGGTAGGTTTTACTGATTTTCTACTCAACCGATACAGAAATTCCGGCTTTGTGATTATTGACACAATTTTGGTTTTGCTTTTAATTTTTTGCATTTGGCTTGTCATAAACTTCTATAAACGAATAAAATACAGCGGCATTGTGGCAGAAATGTCCTCAATAGCCAATGTCCCGATTCTAATTCTTGAAGCCGACAAAAATATTTATTGGTCTAATCTTGACAAAGTAGAATTTTTGAAAGGAGCGCAAATAAATGAAAGTATTTCAGCACTTTTAAGCGGCGAAAAAGCCGAAGAATGCTTCAAAACTTGCTTAGAAACCGGTGAAACTATGACTTACGAGACCGAAGCCAAGTTTCAAGAAAAAAATTATTGGCTTCATGTGTCAATTGCAAAAATAAAATACACAGGACTCAAAAAACTTGTTTGCGTTACAATAAGCGACATTTCAAACCTCAAAGAAGCCTCTGAAAGGATTGATAATCAGCAAAGAGAATTAAAAATGCAAAACGAAATGTTGTCTCTTATTGCTGCACAAATGGAAGTTCAACAAGCAGGCATCAAAGAGCAAAACGAACTTCTAAGCAATCAACACAAAAAACTTGAACATCAAGCCGAAGAACTTAAAAATGCTTTGGACGAATTAGAAGTCAGAAACAAACAAATCACAACCAAA
>CAJOGF010000058.1:1140-2386 GCA_905233995.1 uncultured Bacteroidales bacterium
AAACAACAAATGGATAATTTCTTTGATAACTTTGTGATTTACAGACCAAAAGATATTGTATCGGGTGATTTTTATTGGCTTTCAGTAACAAAGGATTATACGTTTGTGGTTTTGGGCGATTGCACTGGACACGGCGTTCCGGGAGCATTTATGTCGATGATTGGAATTAGAATTCTCGGAGAGCTTATCAACGAGATGAAAATGGATCGTCCGTCAATAATTCTTGAAACTATGCACGAAAAAATCCAAGCCGCTCTAAAACAAGACATTACCGAAAACAACGACGGTATGGACATCGCGATTTGTAGATTTCAGTTTTTGGGCGGAGAAGACAATGCATGGCATTTACAATACGCTGGAGCAAAACAGCCAGCATATCTAAAACGCAAAGACAGCAACGAAACTGAAATCATAGAACCAAACCGTAGAGGCATTGGTGGTCAGTCGTTTGCTGACGTTTTCTTCTTTGAAGACAAAGACGTTGACCTAAAACAAGGCGACAGAATTTACTTAACTTCAGACGGTTTGAAAGACCAAAACAACGTTATACGCAAACGTTTTGGCACCAACCGTCTTAAAATGATGTTTTCGATGACCACAACCGAAAAAATTCAAGACCAGAAAAAGTTTATGGAAACTATCATCAACAATTGGCAAGGTCTTGAAGAACAACGAGATGATGTCAGCCTTTGGGGTATGGAATTAGGCGACCATGCATTAGTGCCGCAAATTTAGTTTTTTTCTAAAACCAAATAAAATATCCTCTTTCTGGCTCAACAGCCCAACAACAATTATTTAAATCTCGCTGAGGTAATTGGTCAAACGGTTGGTTTTTATCACAACAATCCATAACCAACAATTTATCAGAAATCTTGGCAACAGCAAGCACATGATTAAACTGAATTGAATTGGCGTATGAAGTGTCAATTTTCATATAATCTTTGGTTGCAGCAAGAGCAGGAAATGCCTCAATGCCTGCTCTACGTAAAAGACTTACCAAAGTCAAATTAATTTCAGCAGAATTACCTTTTAAAGTTCTCAAAACATTTTCAGGCTTTTTGTCAAGATGGTTTTTAAAAGTGCCGTCCCAAGAAATATTTTGGTTAACATAATTAAAAATATTTTCAATCATTTTGAGTGTATCTTCATAAGGCTCCAAAGAAATTATTTTTTTAAGGTCGTTATTTAATTCAAAACTTTTCATAACGGGTTTTAAAAAGGACGACGATTTTATTTTGATAGTTTC
>CAJOGF010000058.1:2402-13482 GCA_905233995.1 uncultured Bacteroidales bacterium
GCCATAGCCTCAAATTGCGACAAATACCTATTTTCTGGTTCGGCATATACATAAAGGAAATGCGTCATATTGAACCATGCCGCTTGATAAATTGGCGAAATTTCGTTAATACCTTGAGTAAATTTAAAAGCCTTTGCAACAACTTTTGGCGAAGTTTCTAAGTCAGAATATTCACCCTTTGGTAAAATATTGTTGACATAAAAAGTATCTACAATTGCATGAAATCTAAAATTTAAATTATTTCTGTAATACGAACAACCAAAAGATACAAAACTATAATTTGTACTTCTCGATACCACTTCTTGAGGGTCGTAAACATCAAACTTATAAGACAAATGTTCGGGAAATTCGCCAACAAAAACCGATTTCAAACATGGATATTCGGTTGAAAATTCAAATTTTTCGGGCAACATAAAATCGTATGTCGCTAAATAATAACGAAATTCAAAAACATCGCCTTTTTTCACTTCAGGAAGTTTTACCACAACTTTGCTTTTCAAAGAATCAGAGTCAACATATTTAAAATCCTTGAACTTCATTTTTTTTGAAACAATTTTTCCTGAATTTTGAGAATAAACCACACCTTTGGGCATCAAAAGTTTTTCGTATTCATATCTTCCTGAATATGGAATTTCAAATGATTTACCTTCAAAAAGATTGTCTTTCAGCACTTTAATCCTAACATGATACTCGTTATAAAAACGTAAATTTCTGTTGTAAGGATAGAAATATATTTTTCTGAAATTTTGCAACACAACGGCATCATAACCTAAATCGTCAAAAACCGTTTCAGAAAAATCGTCATTTGAAACTTTGCCAAAATTTTTAACGTTGCTTTGAGCCAACAAACCGCCACAAAAGCAAAACAAAATTATCAAAATTAAAAAATATCGCTTTTTTGTTAATTCACAATTCATAATTCGTAATTCAAAATTTAAAATTCTCAATTATGATTGAAAACGTACTGAATAATGTTAGCACCCATTTTTAAGGCTTTTTGATGAGCCTCTTGCGTATCACCGTGAACGTCAATATCTTCCCAACCGTCGCCGAGGTCGCACTCCCAAGTATAAAGAAAAACCAAACGGCTATCATAAAACATTCCGTATGCCACAGGCGGATGATTGTCGTGTTCGTGAATTTTCGGCAAACCGTTAGGAAATTCGTACTTTTGATGAAAAATTTCAAAACTATTTGGCAATTCTACAAATTCCACTTCAGGGAAAACTTTTTTCATCTCTCTGAAAACATATTCTTTTGTTCCGTAATTGTCATCAAAATGAAAAAAACCGCCCGACAAAAGATAACGTCTCAAATTTTCAACGTCAGAAGCCGAAAAAATAACATTTCCATGCCCAGTGGCATGAATGAATGGATAGTTGAAAATTTCAGCACTTCCCGGCTCCACAGTCGGAATATCTTTTGAAATATTCGTTTTCAGGTTTTGATTGCAAAAGTCCACAAGATTTGGCAACGAAGTCGGGTTAGCATACCAATCGCCGCCGCCAGAATATTTCATCAAAGCAATTTTAAGTGGCTGACTAAAAGCACATAAAGAAGAAAAAAATATCAAGCAAACAACTAAAACAATTTTCATACACAACCTCTCTCCTATCAAAAACAAAACGACGTTTTTCCTTAAAAAATTTTCTTGAAAAAACGCCGTCTAAAATAAACAATTAAATTTTAAATTTTAAATACTTAACAAAATGTACAGACTAAATTCCCGTATAATTAAACGGTGTAATTTTCAATAATTCTTCCTTGACAGAATCACTTACATTAAGTGTTTTGATAAAATTGTGTATATCGTCTTTGGTTATCTGACGGTTTACTCTTGTGAGTTCCTTCAACTTTTCGTAAGCATTAGGCACACATTCTCTACGTAAAACAGTCTGAACCGCCTCTGCAACAACAGCCCAATTCTCTTCCAAATCTCTGTCAATCGACTCTTTATGAAGTATAAGTTTGTCTAAACCTTTCAAAAGAGATTTCATAGCAATAAGTGTATGAGCAATCGGCACACCAATATTTCTAATCACCGTAGAATCGGTTAAATCCCTCTGAAGCCTTGAAATCGGAAGTTTCTGCGCCAAAAATGTAAACACAGCGTTAGCCATTCCTAAATTACCTTCAGCATTTTCAAAATCAATAGGGTTGACCTTATGCGGCATTGCCGACGAACCAACCTCACCTTCTTTGAGTTTTTGCTTAAAATAATTCATGGAAATATACATCCAAATATCACGACAAAGGTCAATTAAAATAGTGTTAATACGTTTTAAAGAATCGCAAAGAGCGGCAAAATTATCGTAATGTTCAATTTGGGTAGTAACTTGAGAGCGTTCAAGTCCCAAAACATGATTTACAAACGAATTAGCAAATCTTGTCCAATCAATCTGCGGATAAGCAACATAATGAGCGTTGAAATTACCCGTTGCACCGCCAAATTTAGCCGAAAACGGAACTAATTTCAATAGCCCCAATTGATTATGAAGTCTTTCTACATAAACCTCAATCTCTTTGCCAAGTCTTGTAGGCGAAGCCGGCTGACCATGAGTGCGTGCAAGCATCGAAATATCAGCCCATTCACCAGCTTTGTGATAAAGTTGCAAAATCACATTATCAAGCAAAGGGTAATATACATTTGTAACCGCTGCTTGCAAGGCGTATGGAATAGAAGTGTTGTTAATATCCTGTGAAGTCAAACCAAAATGAATAAAAGGCTTGTATTCGCCAATACCTAAACTATCAAACTTCTCTCTCAAGAAATATTCAACGGCCTTGACATCATGATTGGTAGTTTTCTCGATTTCCTTGATTCTCAAAGCATCCTCCAAAGAAAACTTACGATAAATTCCACGCAACGGCTTAAAAACCTGTTTATCAAAGTTTTTCAACTGTTCAAGCGGAATTTCGCACAAAGCCACGAAATACTCCACTTCAACCAAAACTCTATATTTTATAAGACCGAACTCGCTGAAATACTCGTCTAATTCACAAGTTTTTTGACGGTAACGACCGTCAACAGGCGACACGGCTGTCAAAAAAGTTAAATCCATCGTTTAATAAAAAGTTTGTGCAAAAGTAAAAATTAAATCCCGAATAAACAAAAAAAAATCCCGTTGCAACAAAAACTTAATAAAAAAAAGAAATAATTAAAAAATTTTCGGTATCTTTACCGTCAAAAAAAATAAATATTTTTTTTCAATATGGAATTTAACCAAAGGTTTCAAGCCGACGCAGAAGAATTATTACCTGTTTGCGATAAAAACGGTAATATAGTAGGCAGTGAATTAAGAAGTGTATGTCATAAAAACGGACTAATTCACCCCGTTGTACACGTACATATAATCAACTCCAAAGGAGAAATTTTTCTTCAAAAAAGAAGCATGAAAAAACTGATTCAACCCGGTAAATGGGACACTTCAGTAGGAGGACATATAACTTTTGGAGAAGAAATCAAAGAGGCACTTAAAAGGGAGGCTTGGGAAGAGGCTGGCGTTGAAAACGGTGAGTTTCAGCACATTACTGATTATCTTTGGCAGTCAAAAGTGGAAAAAGAATTTGTACATGTTTTCAAATGCAAATACGATACGCCAAAAATAATTGCAAAAGCAGAAATTGACGAAGGAAGATTTTTTAGCGAAAATAAAATTCTTGAAATGATAGGCAAAGACGTTTTAACGCCGAATTTTGAAAAAGAATTCATGGAATTAAAAGACAAAATTCTTAACTAAAAAAAATTATTACTACCATGAACTTTGCTCAGATAAAAGAACTTAAAGACAAAATATTTTTGGGTTATAAGGCTGATAAACAAGATGCTATGTCTCTTATCAAAACAGATAACATAGAAGCATTGTATTATAGTGCAAACCAAATAAGAGCAAAATTTTGCGGACCATATTTTGAAATGTGGTCGGTTTATCATCAAATTCTCGGACGATGCGAAAATGATTGCAGTTTTTGTCCTATGTCAAAAATTTCAAAAGTTGATTATTACCTCACAAACGATAATACAACGATTCAAGACCAAATTGCCTCGATGGTAAGTTTAAAGAACAAAGGTGTAAAAATGTTTGAAATAGATGTTACACATACTTCTCTCAACGACAATCAATTAGAGGATATGATTCAATCCCTCAACGAAATAAAAAGGAAAGCAAACATTGACCTTTGCGCCTCGTTTGGGGCGTTAACATTCTCACAACTAAAGCATTTAAAGGAGGCCGCAAACATAAATCATTATCATTGCAACATCGAAACTTCCGAAAAGTTTTACCCTCAAATTTGTAGTACAATCAATCAAAAAGATAAATTTGAAACCTTGGTAAATGCCAAGAAATTAGGATTTTACACTTGTAGTGGCGTTATAATAGGTTTAGGCGAAAGTATAGAAGATAGAATTGATATGGCACTTAAACTCAGAGATTTGAATGTTGACGCAATATCGCTGAATACAATGTTACCATTTGCAGGCACGCCTTTAGAAAAGCAACCTATGCTTTCTAATCAAGAAATCTTGACAACTTTTGCAATTTTTAGATTTCTGAATCCCAAAGCCCAAATTAGATTTGCAAGAGGTAGAACATTGACGAGAATCATCGAAAAAGATTCGTTAAGAACCGGCATAAATGCTTCAATAGTTGGAGAATTATTGGTCAACGCCAAAAGTTCTGACATCGACTATGATATTCAATTGTTTGAAAACGAAGGATTTATCATAAGGAAATAGGTTGTCTAAAAAAAAATTAGACAACCCACGTATCTTAGTTTTTATGCAATAAAATTTCTTCTGTCGGCATACACAAACAAAAAAAGCGTAGTCGTTTCTGTGTTACATTTTTGTGAGGTCGTGGAAATTACCCAAAAGAGAACATAACACAACGAACCACGCCTATACATTTAGGCGTGGCAGTTGTGCAAATAATCCTCTTTTTTGAAATTTTCCACGTTTCACAAAAGATTATTGCACAATGCCAATCTAAATTAACTATACTCTTTGGATTGGAGGCGTGGATCCTTTGCCTACAATCTGCTGCAAATATATACGAAAATTTTGAAAAAAAGTTTCAAAAAATATTTTTTTTCAGAAAAAAATTTTTAAAGTTGTCTAAAATCAAAAAAATTAAATCTACTTAAAAAATATTTTCTAACCCATTTTTGCAATCTCTACAATGTTTTTAAGCCTTAAAAAAACAGGCATTTCCATTGTAAAAAGCATAGTCGTAATACTAAAATACTAATTTGCGAACATCGCTTATTTGTTGCTCGCTAATTTTCAGCATCTTTGCTACATCTTCAAAACTAAATCCTGCTGACATTAAGTTTTTAACACTTTCAGCAAGTTGTTCAAAACGTCCTTTTTCTATACCAACTTTTTCACCTTCTGCACGACCTTCTTTTATAGCGTAATCGTATGCGGCAAGGTCGGTGCGATGTGCATCGTATTCTAATATGTAACTTTCGCGTTCTTTTCTGCTCATTTTGGCTATCTCGGCGATAGTTTTAAACCCTTTAAAAACGGGCATTTCCATTGTAAAAGGCATAGTTCTCATATTTTTAAGGTTTGAAATTATGTACATCCATTTTTCTATTTTAGTCTTACAATCTTGCGACTTGTATTTTCTATACTGTGGCAAATTGATTAACCAAAACTGTTGTTTACTCGAAAAACTACATTTATTAGAGTAGTCATACCAACCACAATGTCTGATATTCTTCTGCTTGAGAGATAGTTTCTCGTTGAAATCCATCATAAAAATACCATAAACTTTTTTTATGCCGAATTTCCATAAATCGTCGCCTACCTCACCTTGCATGGCTACACTTCTGTCCATGTAGTATATAATTCTATCGTCAAAATGCTCCTGACCTCTTTTCTGCATTTCAACAATGAAAACATCACCGCTTTCGGTTTCGCATTTGAGGTCAAAAACAATTCGTTTGTCTTTGTGAACCTCACCAACATTATCGGTGTTAAGATACTCAATGTCAGTAACAACTTCGCTGATATTATACGCACTCAACAAGTCGTTTAGAAAAGGTATCATAAATTCTTTGCGCTGAAACACCCGTTTAAAACCAAAATCTGTGGTCAAATCGATGAAAACAGGCATTGATAAATCTGTAGAATCTTCTTTGTCCATAACAATTGCGATGTTGCTGCAAATATAATCTTAATTGTTGAAAGTTGCAAAAAAATATAGCCTTTCATGGACAAAATTTAGATGCTAACTGCAATTATTTTGCACGAAATGTATAGACGAGCGTACTGAAAGGTTCAATTGTGCCGACACGTCTTTTTCCGTAACCTTTTTTATATGGAACTACCAAAATACCTTCTGAATTTTTTTTCAGATATTTTTGAGCAATTACCCAACCTTCCACCATATCGCCGTCAGGATAAATTATCCGAAGAGAATCTTGAAAATTTTTGACATTTTCAAGCGTTCTGCCTGAATAAATAAGTGTCAGAGTATCTCCGTCTTTAAACTCCTCCTGACCTTCTACTGTAAAATACAAATACACGCCTTCATGCTCTACAAAACATGTGTCACCGTATGGTTTGAAAAAACTCTCCAACGCCTCTTCCTCTGCTTGCTTACCATCCTTTTCCTTTGAACAAGAAACAATAGCAACTAACAAAAAAATCAACAAACCATATAATATTTTTCTCATATATTATTCAAAATCAATCATTTCAACATCAAAAATCAAAGTCGCAAACCTTGGGATAACTCCCGCACGACCATAAGGACCATACCCCAAACTTGAAGGGATAATAAACCGCGCTTGTTCCGATTTTTTCATTGACGAAACTCCAATTTCAAAACCCTTAACCGTTTTGCCACTATCCAAACTGAAAACAAACGGCTCTTTTCTTTTATATGTATTGTCAAACTCACGACCGTCAATAAAATGACCTATATAGTTGATTTTTACCTTTTTATGAGATGCCAAAACATTACCTTTTCCTTCTTTTAAAACGGTTTTGAAAACACCAGAATCAAGCTTTTCAAACTTCAAATTTTCATTTGCGATATAATCCCTAATAACAAGCAATTCTTGAGCCATCATTTTATTTATCCAATCGTCAATGCTTTTTTGATACTCTTTGCCGTCAATAATATCCTTGAGTTTTATTTTAAACAAAAGTTTTTCACCTTGTTTTATAAACGTTGGGACTTTCTTTTTCATTGATTTTGTGAAAAAAATTTCAGCATCAACTCTAAAAAGCGCACTATCTGACTTATTCATCAACAAAATACCTTCCTCAACAGAACCTTTAACTGAATTACTGTCAGGAACATACATCACGAAATCCTGCGCAACATCCTTTGAACGGTACAAAAGCGAATCGTTGGAATTATAATATTCCATTTCCAAATTCCAAACATCACCTTGTTTAACGATACTTTTTTCGTTAGTTTTGTTAACAAAAAAATACTCAACGCCCGAAGGTAATGTTTGGAACTCTTGTTTTTCTGACCCGCACGAAAACAAAAACAACGTTAAAGGCAAAAAAAACAGTGGTTTCATAACACTTTTTTTAAACTAATACGACTCCTCTGCATTAGGATAATCACCTGATTTTACATCAGTTACATAATTTCCGACTGCATTTTTTATTATATTTGAAAGGTCAGCATAGCGTCTTAAAAATTTCGGCTTAAACTCATCGTTAATGCCAATCATATCCTGAAATACCAAAACTTGACCATCACAAACATTTCCTGCTCCAATACCGATTGTAGGAATAGACAAAGATTCAGTAACTTTTTTTGCCAAATTAGCTGGAATTTTTTCCAAAACCACCGAAAAACAACCTAACCTCTCAAGAAGTTTTGCATTTTCCATAAGCAATTCTGCTTCAGAGGCTTCCTGAGCCCTCAAAGCATAACCGCCAAACTTGTTGATTGACTGAGGCGTAAGACCAAGATGCCCCATAATAGGAATACCGGCTGACAAAATAGCCTTATAAGATTCCTCAATTTCTTTTCCGCCTTCAATTTTAACCGCCTGACAACAAGTTTCTTTCATAATTCTGACAGCATTTTTCAACGCCAAATGTGCATCTCCTTGATACGAACCAAAAGGCATATCAACCACAACCATCGCACGTTTTGCTGCCTTAACAACACTTGAAGCAAAAAAAATCATTTCGTCAACCGTAATTGGCAACGTTGTATGATGTCCAAGCATTACATTTGCGGCTGAATCTCCAACCAAAATAGCATCAATACCGGCTTGGTCTACCAAACGTGCAATAGAATAATCATAACTGGTAAGCATCGCAATCTTTTCTCCACTTTGTTTCATATTTTGGAAAACTTGCGTTGTTACAACTTTAACTTCCTTATGTACAGACATTTCTTATATTAAGTTTGATTGTTTTAGAACACAAAATTATAAAATTTTAGTCAATAAAAAGAATGGCAGATTTTTTTTTAAAAATTTAACATTTATTTGTAAATAAAAACTTGGCGATTAAAAATATTCGTTATATCTTTGCAGTACAAAATAAAAGTATTTTTTTTCATAATATAAAGGTTTAGGTTAATAATTAGCAAGGGGGGAAAGTTGTGAAACTTATACCCCTTTTGTTATTTTTGTTTCTCTCGTTTTTTCATTAGATAAGCATTTCTTAGCCAAATAATCAGCCACCCAAAAATAGGAAGATACATTGCCAATACGATAGGACGTTTCCAAATAGTTTTAAGACATTTTTTAAGACTAAATTTCAAAGAGTCTTTAGCATTTTTAGAATCAAAATTTACGTCAAAATAGGTCATAACCAAGGGCCAAAAAGCCGGAAAAAATCTAAAAAAAACTCTGAAATTTTTACACATTGCTTTCAGCAAACCTTTGATGTCATAAAATTTTTTACCATAAACCTTCTGATAATCAAGAAGTTCTTTTTGCATAATTTCTTGAATTTTCTCCGCCACCAATTTTAAATCTTTTTGAGAATACTCTTCATACGATTTTTTTTCAACCATATCATAAACCTTGATAGGTTTGCCCATAACAAAAGTAAGTTTTGAAGGAAGCGAAACATAAAAAATCCACGGCTGAAAAATTGCCAAAAAAATCACCGGTCCCAACGGAAAAAAAGGCATTCCTATTTTCCTGACCATATTTGTAAGCGGTTTAAAATTATACGCAAGGGGATTGTTGAACTCTCCATTAATAGTATAGAAAGGAATCACATCACTCTTGTAACGAATTGACATTCTGATAAATGATGTCCTGAATTTTTGCAATTGATAACGCTTGTCAAAACCCTTTCCTATACCTTCGATACCTTCAGGAAAAATCAAAAGATTGGATTGATTGAGTTTCATGCCAGTTTCAAAATTTAGCAAATTGGCATTAATACAACCCGCTTTCCACCAAAGCGAATCAATCATAAAAGGACACATATACGGAAATTTTGTCAACATTGGCGAAATCAATGCCCGAATCGAATTGCGTTGCGGATACTTTCTATCAGCAATTTGAGAAATAAAAATAATTGCGTCCCAAGGGAAAGCCATACCTGAATGATTGTTAGCATAGATAAGCGGCGAATTTGGATTGTTTCTTTCTGGCAAAGAATCAAACCCAATAAATTCTGCCCTATACCACACTTTTCTTATAGGATTAAGAATGTATTCGCAAAATTTTTCGAGATAACTTTCACTAAAATATTTGGAATAATTTTCAATATTTTCTTCTATTTCTTTATCCGTAATAATCAAACGGTTACGAAATTTTGCGTTACTATCCATCCGTCAATAAAAAACTAAATTTTAAACGCAAGAAGCGAAATATCCTCCGACTGGTCAGAATAACCAATCCAATCCTCGAAAAACTTTTTAAAACCCGTTTTTTGAACATTCAACGGGAAAACATGTTGACGCAAAATCTCCTTCTTGAAATTAGTATGAGTAAGTTTTTTTTCAAAACTACCACCCACAATTTCAGTACAACCGTCCGAATACATATAAATCAAATCGTTTGGCAAAACCGAAAATTCAACACAACGGAATTGTTTGTCGTCCAAAATTTTACCGACAGAAAGATTATCACCGAAATATTCGTTTATTTCACCGTCCCTAACCATAATCATTGTACACTTTGACGCCGCAAAATACCCTCTGTAAGTCTCTGTATTGTACATAAAAAGCGAAATATGAAGTCCATCCCTATCCAAATCGCTTTGAAGTTCAGAGCCAGTAACTCCGATAATCTTTTTGTTAAGAGAATTTAGCATCAAATCAGGACGCATTTGAGCCGCCTTAGATAAGTCAACAATCTCGTTTAAGAAGAAAATATCTAACGCAGAAAGCAGTGAACCAGGCACACCTCTTAAATTACAATCACCAACTGCTGATATAATCCATTTATCAACCCTTTTAGCAAAAACAAAATCACCACCGACTTTTTCGATAAAATGCTGATAAACAAAGAAATCCTGAAAAACATGTCGTGCTGGAGTTGAAGCCACCATCAAGACATTTTTCAATCGCAAAGCATAATTTTTGCAGTTAAACATTATCTCGTTTATATCTTCCAATTGCTTGGAATTGAAACTCAATTCGTATTTTAATTTTTCAAGATTTTCCTGACTAACCTTAATTGCCAACGCTTGTTGTTTCAATTGTTCGTTTTGGACAAAAATTTTAACATTTTTCCTCTCCGTTTCCTTATTACGTTCCATAATCTGGGTATTGAGAACTTTAATGTTTTCAATTTGATTCTCAATTTCGTATTTTTGCTTTGTTAAAACATCGTTTTGCTGAACCAATTGATCTTGCTTTGCAAGCATTTCAGAATTAAGACTTTGAAGTTCTTGCCGTTGCGAAAAGAATTTTTCAATATAAACAGCCAACATTCCAAATTCTGTTTTGTTACGTTTTAGTTTTTTAAGCGAATTAGTATCGTCTTTGTCAAAAATTTTAACCATAGTAAGTAACGGTTTTATAACATTTTGACGCATATAAACCACCAAAACCACAAACGTTATCAAAACCACAAATGCTATGAGAGCCAAAACAGGAAGTGTTTTTTCAAAAATAGTTTGCACTTCGTT
>CAJOGF010000058.1:13487-20816 GCA_905233995.1 uncultured Bacteroidales bacterium
GTTATCACAAACTTTTTCATTGTGATTCTCCTTTCAAAAAATACGATTGACTAGGCGCGGTTTCTTTCTATTTGTTTGAGTTCCAAAGCGTTTTCTGTTCTAACCACTTCAACATCTACACCGCCTAAAATTTCAGCATACTCGTCCAAAAGGTCTGAATTGATTTCCCTTGCCATAATCAAAAAGCCAACGGGGGGTTCTTGCCTTGTATTAATATCGTCGGAAGAAACCACCCCTTCGCAAAAATATTCAAACAATTTGTCGCCCCTATAATTGAAAAAAACATTTTTAGAGGCATTTTTTAGTAACTGACTAACTTTGATGTCTTTATAGAAATCAATTTTTTGATAATCATCGCTGGTACAATTATAAAGATTTGCGCCGTTAACATCAAAAACAGCGATATTTGCGCCTGAATAAGACTCAACCATTGTTCCGATATTATCAAAAAGCCAATCTTCATCCAAGTCATTTTTAAGAATGCGCTCTTTTAAATCGTCCCAAGCAGAATTTTCGTGAATAACTGCCTCGTATTGTTGACGCTTAATATTCAACACACTGCCAATCATCACTTTACGCTGGGCAAACGTCAAATCTTTTATATCTTTGCTTTGTTTTTGTTGCACTCTATAATAAAAGAACATTGTTACAATTAGTATCAACAAACAAAACACCGATATAATTATTACTCCGTATTGAACCGAACGATATTTCATATTGTAAAAATTTTTACAAAAGTAATAAAAAAAAATTATAATTTCAAAACATCAAATTCATTCTTAACTTTCAAAACATCGGAAGTTTTTTCTTGAAAATCGTCAGTTATCTCCAAAGTCTTGTTCAAAAGCATATTTTCAGACGAATTTCCAACAAAAAATCCATACTCACCTTTTGCCAAAATCCATGCCGAAGTATTTTGATTGAAATATGTCAAATCTCTAATCGGAATTTCAAATGTAAGAGTTTGACTTTCATTTACATCAAGCATTTTAGTTTTAGCAAAAGCCTTTAATTGACGTTTTGGATTGTCAATGCCGTCAACTTTTGGCAAACTAACGTAAATTTGAGAGACTTCTTTGCCTTTGAAATTGCCAGTATTTTTTACTTTGACACTCAAAACCACTTTATCACCTTGTTTTTCAACCGAAAAATCCGAAAACGCAAAAGTAGTATAACTCAAACCAAAACCAAAAGGAAACTGCACTTTTTTATCAAAAGTATTAAAATATCTGTAACCCACAAAAATATCTTCAAAATAGTTTGTGTAATCAAGATTTTCATCGTTTCCTCTTTCGGTGCCGCGACCAAACATCGACTTATTTGTAGCCTGAAAATCGTAAGGGAAATTTTTTGCTGACGGATAATCAAAATAGTCAACAGCAAATGTTACAGGTAGTTTTCCTGACGGGTTAACCTTTCCAGTTAAAATATCGGCAACGGCATTTCCACCCTCTTGACCGCCCATCCAACTCATAAGGACAGCATCAGGTAAGTCAATCCAAGATTTAGTTTCAATAACTCCACCCGAATTAAGGATTACAATCACCTTTTTGTTTTGCTTTTTAAAAGCATTTTTAACAGAATTAAGTAATTGTTTTTCAACATCTGACAAGTAAAAATCCGAAATCATTCTATCTTTGAACTCGCCACTACAACGACCAAAAGTTATGACCGCAAAATCGTTAGTTTTGGCAAATTGAAGAATCTCTTTTTCGTCAATAGAGAAATTATTAGGCATAAAACGACCGAAAAAATCGTTATGGTCAGAAGCCTCTCTGATTTTTCTTTGTCTTTCAATTTCGTTGGTGTATTTTTTTTCTAATGCTTTATCTACTTCAAAACCAGCATTTTCAAGACCTTGAGTAAGCGAGACAACATATTCTTCGTTAACATCACCCGAACCCGTACCGCCTGAAACAAATTCGTAACTCGTTGTGCCGAAAACAGCAACTTTTTTTACACCCGAAAGCGGCAAAGCAGCATTTTTATTGGTCAAAAGCACCATTCCCTCCGAAGCCGCTTGACGAGTAATGTTTGCATGAAACTTCAAATTTGGCTGATTGGCAAATTCATAACCTTTGAATCTTGGAGTTTTAAGAATCAATTCCAAAATTCTTTTAACATTTCTATCCACAAGTTTTTCGTCCAATTTTCCGCTTTCCAAACCCTCTTTTATTTGTTTGTACTGACGGTCAATTCCCGGCATAAGAAGATCGTTTCCTGAGGTTACTTGTGCGCAACCGTCAAGACCTGCAAACCAATCGGTCATAACAAGACCGTTATATGCAAAATCTTTTCTTAAAACATCTTCGCAAAGTTCGGTGTTTTCGCTTGCATAAACACCGTTAATATAATTATAAGAGGTCATAACAGTCCAAGGATTAGACTCTCTAATGGCGATTTCAAAAGGTTTCATGTAAATTTCCCTTAATGCCCTTGGCGAGACTCTCGAATCGGTACTATTTCTGAAAGTTTCTTGATTGTTCGCCGAAAAATGCTTTATTGAAGTACCAACTTCATTTTGCTGAATACCTCTTATAATTGCACCTGCCGTTTTGCCCGCCAAAACAGGATCTTCGGAATAATATTCATAATTTCTGCCGCACAACGGATTACGATGAATGTTGACACCGGGTCCTAAAATAACATCACAACCGTATTCCTTTACTTCCTCACCCATAGCAAGTCCCACTTGTTCAACAAGTTCGGTGTTCCATGTACTTGACAAAAGCGATGCAATAGGAAAAGCCGTACAATAATACGTTTTTGAAGAATCAACACCTCTTATAGGCTGAATCCTAAGTCCAGCTGGTCCGTCTGCCAATACAATTTGCGGAATACCAAGCCTTTCAACGCCGTGAGTTGTACCAGCGGCACCCGGTATAATATCCTCTGTATTACCAACAACAGTGATGTCCTCACCCGCCCCGTCTTGACCACAACCAAGAAGAAGCATAATTTTTTCTTCGCGCGTCATTGCCGAAATTACCTCGTCTAAGGAATTTTTTCCTAATTGTGGCAACTGTTGATTGTTGTTTTGACAACTCAAAACCATACAAGAAGAGGCTAAAATACCCATAGTCAAAAAATTAAGTCTTTTCATAAAATTTTTTCTTAACAAAAGTTTATTGCGCAAATGTATAAAAAATTTTACTAAAAAAGTTTTTTTTGAACATTTAACTTTCTTTTTATCAGCAAAAAAAACAAAAAACAATATTAACAGAATGTAAATTTTTCTTTCTTTAGTTATTGCAATAAAAAAAAATTATGTAATTTTGCAAACCGAATAATCTTTCGGAATTTGTAATATAAAACAAAGAACATAAACAATATGTCAAAAGTATTTGCAATTGCCAACCAAAAAGGCGGTGTTGGTAAAACCACAACTTCAATTAATCTGGGTGCATCTTTGGCTGTACTTGAGAAAAGAATACTTCTTATTGATGCCGACCCACAGGCTAATTGTACCTCAGGGTTGGGGTTTGAACTAAGAAACATTGAAAAAAGTATCTACGATTGTTTGACCGATGATGTTGAGCCTAAGGACGTTATATTGAAAACAAGTACTGACGGTTTGGATTTGATACCATCTCACATTGACCTCGTAGGTGCTGAAATTGAACTTCTTAACCAAGATCAAAGAGAATATCGTATGAAAAGTTTCTTGGCTAAAGTTCAAAACGATTACGACTACATCATGATTGACTGCTCGCCGTCGCTCGGTCTATTGACTGTCAACGCTTTAACAGCAGCCGATGCAGTAATCATACCTGTTCAATGCGAATATTTTGCCTTGGAAGGTCTTGGAAAACTGCTCAACACCGTAAAAATGATTCAAGCAAGGCTTAATCCACAACTTCAGATTGAAGGATTTTTGCTGACAATGTACGATTCAAGGCTTAGACTTTCAAATCAAGTGGTAGAAGAGGTAAGACAGCATTTTCAAGATATGGTCTTTAAGACTCTTATTTTGAGAAACATACGTCTTTCTGAAGCACCCTCTTTCGGCAAACCTGTAATACAATACGATGCTGCCTCAAACGGTGCTATCAATTATCTTAACCTTGCAAAAGAAATTCTTGAAAAAGACGCTAAATTATCAGCATAAATTTTAATTTAACATAATTTAACTTTTAACGGTAAAAAATGAGTTCTGTTAAAAAATTGGGATTAGGACGTGGGTTGAACTCTTTGCTTGCAGACAATTCGACATTCAACCCCGATCCGGAAGCGGTTGTCAACACCGGTGATGTTGCATTAGTGGACATCAACCTTATAATACCGAATCCAACACAGCCAAGAACCGATTTCGACGAGGATAAAATCTTAGAATTAAGCGAAAGTATCAAGGCTCTTGGTATTATACAACCGTTGACACTCAGAAAAATTGAAGACGGAAAATACGAAATAATTTCAGGAGAAAGACGTTATAGGGCTTCTAAACTCGCTGATTTAGAGAAAGTTCCGGCTTATATAACCGAGGCAGACGATGTAAAAGCATTACAAATGGCTTTAGTGGAAAATATTCAAAGAGAAGACTTAAATTCCATTGAAGTGGCATTGACATACAATCGTCTTATCGAAGAGTGTCATCTTACTCAAGAAGAACTCAGCACACAATTAGGAAAAGGCAGAACCACAATTACTAACTCGCTTAGACTCTTGAAGTTGCCCGATCAAATGCAGGCAGCATTAAGAAACAAAAAAATCACTGTTGGTCAAATTCGCCCGTTAATCAGCGTTGAAGACCCTGAAATTCAGTTGGATTTGTTTCAAAAGGTTTTGAATTATCAACTTTCGGCTCGTCAAGTGGAACAACTTGTAAAAGACCCCGAAGGTTTCACATTTGAACAAATACCTCAAGACGATTCCGAAGAAAACAACAACGAGAATGGTGCAACTGACAAACCTACTGATGGTCAGAAAGTTATGATAAAAGCACAAAGACCAAAACTTTCAGATGAACAGAAAAAACTTAAAAAGGATTTCTGCGGAAAATTTGGCGTTGCCGTTGATCTCAAAACAGATAGCAAAGGCGGTTGCAAACTAACTTTCAACCTCAAAAATACGGAAGAATACAACAAGATAATAGAACTTTTAAGCAATATACAACTTTAAAAAGCAAAAATGCGGTGCGACAAAATATTTCTGCTTGTTTTTTTCTTGTTGTTTCTTATTTCCGATGCGTTTTCCCAAGATTTGGACAGCCTTTACAAACCCGATTTGAACGACCCGGCTGTTCAACAAGGATACCGCGAAGGACGTAATGATACAACAAGAGGCAGAATTTCCGTCAATGGAGATGATTATAAATATGTTGACGACAGCGAGTTTTTAAACGACACGGCATACGAGCCACCTAAAAAAAATCCAAAACTTGCTGGTTGGATGTCGTTTGCGCTACCCGGCTCTGGTCAATTCTACAACGGTCAATATTGGAAAATCCCAATAATTTATGGAACATTCGGCACATTAATTTATGTGTCCGAATTTTACAATGTTAGATATAAACAACTCAAAAACGACGAGCGTTATTTTTTGGCTCAACAAAACAACGACTCAACTTATACTGGAATCTCATTTTACGGACTTACAAACGAAGCCGATATTGTTAGATATATGAAAAAATATCGTCGCTATCGAGACCTATGCTATCTTGGCACGTTTTTGGTTTATATGATGAATATATTTGATGCGGTTGTTGATGCCCATCTTTATGATTATAATGTTACTGACGACATAAGCCTCAAAATAGAGCCGTATGCACAACCAGAAATTTTCGGCTGCCGGTCTTCATTCGGTGCGAGGTTTGTCTTAAAGTTTTAATTATTTTTTTTATTAACAAAATTCTGAAAAATATTGCCATGAAAAAAATTTTTCTAACTGCTTTAACAGTATGTTGTACCAGTTTTACAGGTATTTTTGCACAAGACATTACATCAGAAAGCGGATCAACAGCCGCAGATTCGATTGTCTCGGAAAGCGTTTCCGAAATCATGATAGAAGAAAATCAAGTTAGCGAAGAAATTGACAGCCTACTATCGCTTTGGTACGTTAAAAACACTATTAATTCCGACGAAATAACACGCGAAATGGCTATGGAACAAACTCCAATATATTTTGGCGATTCAATTTATGAAAGCGTGTTGAAAAAAATTCCAACAACATTTCCCTTAGTTTACAATCAAAAAGTAAAAGAATGGATTGAAATGTATATCAGAAAAGGTAAATACTTGATTCCCACATTTTTAGGACTTTCAAAATACTACTTTCCAAAAATAGAACAAGTTCTTGACCAATATGGCATTCCTTTGGAATTGAAATACCTAACGATTGTAGAATCAGCACTTAATCCATTAGCCGTTTCAAGGACAGGCGCAACAGGACTTTGGCAATTTATGTACGGCACAGGCAGAATGTACGGTCTTGAAGTTACAACCCTCGTTGACGACAGACGTGACCCCGACAAAGAAACTATAGCCGCTGCTCAATTTTTGAAAGACCTCTATTCTATTTACGGCGATTGGGCATTAGTGATTGCCGCTTACAACTGCGGACCGGGAAACGTTAATCGCGCCATAAAACGTTCGGGCGGAAAAACTTCTTTTTGGGAAATCTACAAATATCTGCCTATGGAAACAAGAGGATACGTACCGGCTTTTATCTCTGTCAACTACATTATGAACAACTACGAAGCACATGGTTATAAGCCTTTTAATGTTAATCTTCCGCAATATTCCGACACTGTTTTAATAAAAGACAAACTTCATTTCGGACAAGTTAGCGCAATGCTCGGTGTAAGTGTTGACGAACTAAGAAGCCTTAACCCTCAATACAAAAAAGACATTATTCCGGGAAATATCAAACCTATGACACTAAGACTTCCGGGCGAAATGTCAACAAAATTCGCAGAACTTGAAAGTCAAATTTATAAATATCAAGATTCAGTATTTTTTACACCGCAAAAAAATATTGAAGTAGCAAGGGCTAATACTCCCGTAAACCCTACACATTCTGGAGGAACATCAAGAGCAACATACACCCCTGAACCTTGCGACAATTCCGTTCCTGCCGGTTCGTCAAAACTTATATACACCGTAAAACAAGGCGATACTTTCGGCTTTATATCTAATTGGTATGACGTGAAAATCGCAAAAATAAAATGTTGGAACAATATCTCACGCGACCGTTTGAATGTTGGTCAAAAACTCACAATTTACGTTCCAACAAAACGTCTTAACTCGTATAAAAATATTGACAATATGACTTTTGAACAAAAACAGTCCAATCAGTCAAATCAAATTGTGGCTCAATCTGGAACAAAAGGTC
>CAJOGF010000059.1 GCA_905233995.1 uncultured Bacteroidales bacterium
TAGGAGTAAACTAAACTTTACATTTTTACAGTCATAAAAAAATTACAAGGTAAAAAATATTTTTTTATCGAAAAAATTTTAGACTTTCGGAATTGAGGCTCATTGCTTTTCTCTTTGTTGTCAGCAGGATCGTAATAAACAATACCTGTTTTTGCGTCAATTGATTTGTAACGAGGATCGTGGTAAAGGTCGTTGATACCACGTCCTGTTTCCTCAAATCTGTTATCCCAAGAAAACATACCAGTAAAAGAAAGACCTTCAGTTATGAATTTCAAATCTTGTTCAAGTATAAGGTCGGTAGCAATATTTGTTGTGGTCTTTCTTTGATTACCACCCAAACCTACATTAGCAGCAGAGTTCGTCGCGTTTGAATATCCAGATGTTCTTGGGTCAAGTGCTTTTCCCCATGAACCATCGTTATATTTTGGTAAAAATACGTCAGGAGCAATATTGTACGCACCAGCCCATTGTTGCGAAAGTTGCCAATCGCCCATTGAAGAATAACCTGAATTTGACCACGGAGTACGTTGAAGTGCAGCACTACCAGCGAGGTTAGTTTTCAAAACGGTATACTTTGTAATGTTGAAGTCAAGATTGCTACGAACGTTAATACGGTTGTAGTTATAACCTGATTTGTAACCACGAGAATTTTCAAAATCTTTGAAAAGGTCGCCTTCGTGAGCGTAGTCGATAGAAGAGTAGTAACGAACCACTTTGCTACCACCTCTTACAGCAACGTTAGCAGTCTGAGCGGTTGCATGATTTTTAAACAACTCGTTTTGCCAATCAACGTTAGGATAACGCTCAGCAAGAATATTACCTTTATCGTCCAAAGCATTTCCATTAGCATCGTATCCGTATACGTATGGGTTACGATAATTGTTGATAAACTGCTGAGAGTTAATATCGCTCCAAGAATTTGGATTAAGATTAAGTTCATGTTCGATGGCAGTGTTAGTAGCCATAAGAGCGTCGTAGGAATCGAGTTTACCCGGAAGTTTGCTGACAACTTTCATTGTTGTAGAACCCGAAACACTAATTTCAGCGCGTCCTTCTTTACCACGTTTTGTAGTAATAATGACAACACCGTTAGCACCTTTTACACCGTAGATAGCAGTTGCAGAAGCATCTTTAAGAACCGAAATACTTTCAACTGAACTTACATCAACGCTTGACATAGGTCTTTCGATACCGTCAACAAGAACTAACGGGTCAGAAGAGTTCCAAGAACTTGAACCACGGATAATCATTGAAGGGTTTTCTTCACCGGGCATACCAGTTGACTGCATTGTTACAAGACCGGGAAGATTACCTGTCAAAGCAGAACCGAGGTCACTGACACCAGTTGTACGTTGAAGCACTTCGCCAGAGGCCTGCGTAATAGCACCTACGACAGAAGCTTTCTTTTGTTGACCGTAACCGACAACGACAACCTCTTCGATTTCTTCGGTATTTTCCTGCATTGTTACACGTAGTTTGTCGTTAGCCGGCATGGTGATGTTTTCATAACCAATGTACGAAAACACAAGCTTTGCACCATTTGGAACAGAAATATTGTACTTACCGTCTAAATCGGTAATTGTACCAGAGGTGGTACCTTCCACCATCACAGTAACTCCGGGCATCGGATTGCCTTTGTCATCGACAACCGTACCAGAAATCTGCTTAGTCTGTGCCTGTGCCGAAAGCAGTCCACAAAACAATGTCAGCAGCATTGTCAGCATCATAGCCCTCAGATTAAAGGGACAGACTTTTTTGTTTAATTTGCCTTTCATAAAAAGTAATAATTAAGAATTGATTTGCATTTAAATATTAAACTTTAATTTTCAATCTAATTTATTCTGACAAAAAGTCAGCAAAAAGGTTAATTTGGTTTCTAACTTCTCATTTTTGCTTTGCCCTCCGTTTTTTTATTGTTAAAAAATTCGTTTTCTTTTGTTTTGTTTTCATATCGTAAAAGTAGCAGATAAACTACATTTTTTTTAACATTAGCGTTTCAAAGTTTTATATTTTGGTAACATTCGACGTTTTTTCTTTACGTTTATGTTTCAAAAATGAAAAAATAACGTTTTGTAACTAAAAAAATTAAACAAAAAATGTTTTCAAGTGTTAAAAACATAATTTTTCAAGAAAGAAAAACTAGAAACAAAACCATAATCATCTTCGTTTTTCTTTATTTTTCAACACTGACATTATGTCATACACCATATAAAAAAAAGACTGTCCAATTTTTTTTTGAACAGCCTTTTCACAATTAAAATCACAAAATCACAAATTTTCTGAGAATAAAAAATCACTTAAATATATTAGGTAAAAACTCATTAAAACATCTACGCCACGTAAGCCATTCATGTGCAGTACCTTGTGAAATGTAAAAATGCGGATTAAGACCTACCTTTTTTAAATTTTCTACTAATTTGTCAGTCCCGAAATTTTCCTCAGTTCCTGTCCCAAGAAACAAGTATTTAATCTGTGAATTAAACTCTTGTGGTCTTGAAAGTATCCCATTATAGTTTTTCTGAACGTCAAGTCCAAAAATAGCACCACTGAACGCTCCCATATAATAAAACTTATCAAGATTTGTAAGCACAACATCAAAAGTTTGATGTCCTCCCCAAGAAAGTCCAGCCATTGCTCTATGCTTTTTGTCGCTCAAGGTCCTGAAATTTTTATCAATTTCAGGAATAAGGTCGTTTATTAACACTTTATAGAAACTTGCGCCGTAACTGCTAGCTTCAGCCGCATTGCTACCACCACTTCTAAAATCAAATGGGGCTTTAACATCACCACTTTCCATAACAACAATCATCGGCACTGCTTTTTTCTCAAATATCTGATTATCAAGAATATTTTGAACAAAACCTTGCTTTGTCCAACCCGTTTCATCTTCGCCCATACCATGCTGAAGATACAAAACAGGATAACGTTTTTTGGGATTAAATTCGTATTCAGCCGGAGTATAAACCATAGCCCTACGCCATTCCTTCTTAGAAGCGGAATAGTATTGAAAACTACGAACTTGTCCATGCGGAACGCCTTGTTTTGGACGATAATAATCACCTTCTTTGCCTTCAGGGACTTCAAGCCCACCTGCCAAACGATTACAGCCAAAATATGTATCAACATTAGGGTCTACAACTTGTACACCGTCAACAAGCATAAAATAATAGTGAAAACCAACCGGCAACGAATCCGTAACACACATCCAACTACCCTTTTCGTCTTTGTACATATCGTATTTTTTTCCGCAAATATCCGTCTGAACTTTCTTAGCATAAGGAGCATTTATCTGAAAATAAGCACGATTATGACTATCAACCATTGGAAATTTCTTTCCGGGAACAGCGTTTTCAGCAGTTTTGGCATCTGAAGGAATTTTAATTTCCTTATAAACCGAATATCCCAACAACGAAAGCATTTTTTCGCCGTAACGCTTACCTAATTCACGATAGCCTTGAGCATCAAAATGCAAATTGTCTGCGGCATTGGTAAGGCCTTCAGCGGAAACCACATGCGAGGTATGAATCGTTTGCGGTACATCGTCAATGATGGCATTCATACTACGGCAAAGGCCTTTACCTTCCGCAATGACGACTTCTCCTAATAGCAAGGGTACTTCTTCTGGTTTAAGGTTAAGATCTCCGAGAAGTCTATCATAAACTTTCCTGACATTTTCAGGCCAATTTTTATCCCCCGTGTTAGTCTCGCCCTGATGCATAAGTACTCCTTTTATCACACCACTTTTCTGAGCGATTTTTCCTAATTCTACGAGTCGTTTGTAAGGGTTGTTATTATAAGCCGCTAACATTCCTTTCATCCAATGCGGCGATTTATTCTTTACATAATTATCAATCGAATCTGGCATAAACCCTTCGATAGAAATACCTCCGATTGCCACCATCGCAACTCCAACTTTAATACTATCAGGAAGATACTCAACCAAAGTTCTGCCGAAATAATCGGCTGGAGTAAGTCCTGTGTTTTCTCTACAAAGAGGCGGCAAGGCTGTATACCAATTGCCAGCCTTACGCCCTAATTTGTTATCGTCAACAGCAGCAAGCATTTTAAACCTATCAGAAACGCCCTGCAAATCTTCAGGTTCAATTTTAGCATTACCTTCCATATTAGATTGTCCGAAACACAAATAAATATGAAAATTGGGATCTTGCGCTTTCAAGACAAACGAAGTCAATAAACTAAATAATAACAAAAAATGTCTTTTCATAATTTTATCTAAATACACCCCCAAAGTTAGGAGTAAAAAAACAAAAAATATTGTTTTTTCGTAACAAAGAATTATATTTTCGTTACATTAGTTTATTAGAAACACCTTTTCCTTGCCTTTATAAACGGCTTTGACAGTAGCACGACCTTCAACGATTTTGCTTACCGAAATTTTTACCTCTGGATTATCGCACGATACTTTCAAAGTAGACTTATCCGTCATAGGTCCGTAAACCTGATAATGATTAGCCTCAAAATAACCGTTGAAATTTGTAAAATATACAGGCGTTTCAGGAATCGTTAAAATGTTACCGTCAACAGCAATTGTTAATTGAGGTACTTTTGAAACTTTAAGTGATTCTCCATTTTTTGTAAAGCCAATGCCATGAAGGTCGAACAGTCCGTAAGGTGTTTTCTGAGGTTTTTCCCACGAATGTTTTGGCTTAGGTTCTTCAACATCAGGACCTTCGCAAACAAGATAAATTGCATGTTTACCTGTTAAGCCCTCAATCTGCGGAACTTTCAAAGAAAATGTTTTCGCTTTTTTTGAACCATCATTCGGAACTTCTATTACGCCAAGTTCTTTACCATTCCAAGTTGAATTGTTGTAAGGACCGTCCAACATAACGTGAATTTTGCAAGCCCCATGACCTTGCGACGAAAGGTTAATATTAAGAGTTGCCCCGTCGCCAACTTTTACTCCTGAAAACGCTTTTACGCCCTTAGTGTCAGAATTAAGACCTCCAAAACCAAAATATTTGAAACCAACAACGCCTTTGTTTGTAATTCCACAAACGTCCATCGAATTATTCCAAACATCATGATTATCCTGCATCCAACGATTGCCAGTCATATAACAAGCAATTCCGGCTGAATAATAATCGTAAGGCGGAAGTCCGAAAATTTGAAATCCCTCGCTTGTGATTTCAGCACCCGTATATTGATTACCGTCAGAAGATTTTGCTGTCCATTCATTATTAGCGGAATACGGGTCGTAAGCGGTGATTTTAACAACTCCACCCTCTGACACTTTCTTTTTGTCCCAAGTGATTTTAACAGGCGCAACCATAGGCTGACGAGCATAACCATAACCTCTTGGCGGACGATGATAAAACACATACCACTGACCATTAATCTCTTGCAAAGAGCCATGAGTATTATGACTGCCATTAGTTGTAGTAAGATGAGTTCCGTCTTCATTAGGCACAACACCACGCGAATCAACAAGCACCCCACCCGAACGCCAAGGTCCTAAAGGCGAATCTCCAAAAGCATATCTTAATGCCGAATTAGTATTTCCCAAGCCGTATTCTTTTCCTGAATATCCTGAGAAAACCATAACGTATTTATTACCAACTTGACGAATAGACGAAGCCTCAAAGAAGTTGAAATCCAACGGTTTTTGCCCCTTATAAAGGGCTTTGTATTCAGAACCCTCTTTGTCGAGAAGTTTACCGTCCCAACTGCTTGCTGGAATAAACGGGTCGATAAGTTCAGTTCCCGGACGCTTTGAATACATCGTATTTTGATCTAATTCACAAGCAGTTGAATGTTGAAATCCGTAAAAAACGTATGCTCTAAAACCTTTTTTATAGTCTTTATCTTTTTTATCGTTGATAGGTTCAACGAACACTGACGGGTCAAAATCTATTAACGACCCCTCAAGACACGCCCTGCCGTCTTCTGTTAAGTTGATAGGTGTAAAAGGTCCGTTAGGACGCTCTGACTTACAAACCATAGGGACTCTTCTCCACCCTCTTGAATGTGGATAAAGATAATAAGTGCGTTTGCCTGTTTCTCTGTCATTTACTTCCACTAAGTCAGGTGCAAACATTGTATCCCAATGACCGTCAATAAAATAAGAAAAAATTGGACCTTCGTCTCTCCAATCCGCAAGATTTTCTACTGGTGCTGACCACATACGAATATCGTTTCCGCAATATTCTGTATAGTGAGTGTCATGCGAACCAATAATATAAGCACGAAATTTTCCCGGATTATCAGGGTCTTCAAAAACACGCGGTTCGCCGTCAGGAAGATGCTCCCAAAGCGGCAAATAAGGATTTTGAGCCGATGCGCTCAAAGCACAAATTGCAAAAAGATTCAAAAATAATTTCTTCATAATAGTTAAGTAGCCAAAAAGCGTATTAAAAATTCAAAAAATTAATATGTGATAAAATTAGTTGAAAAAAACGTAGGAATACCTATTCCAAGGTTTCAAAGTTTTACGTTTTTGTATCTTTTTTTTATGCTTTTGTTTCTAAATTATGTTTTTTGATTCGATTTGCTTTTGACAAGGTTTAAAAATTTGCAGTTTTAAGCGAAAAGTGTTAATTTTACCCCCAAATTATAAAAATTTTTAAGAAAAATGAAAAACAAGATTTTAACCGCATCATTTTTGGCGGTAACGTTTTTAGCCGCATGTAGCGGTTCAAAAAATGACGCTGTAAAAACAGAGTCAGGTTGTACAAATCCAGTAATTTGGGCTGACGTGCCAGATATGTCAATGATAAGACACGGCGACAACTATTACATGACAAGCACAACTATGCACTTATCCCCCGGTGTGCCAGTTATGAAATCAAAAGATTTATCTAATTGGGGAATAGTTAGTTATTGTTATGACACGCTTGCCACAATCGACCAAACTACACTAACAAACGGCAAAAACACATACGGAAAAGGGTCTTGGGCAAGTTGTATTAGATTTGTAAAAGATAAGTTTGTTGTCAGCACTTTTGACCAAGTAACGGGCAAAACTTACTTTTTCACCACCAAAGACATCGAAAAAGGCAAATGGGAAAGATACGAATTTGCACCTTCGCTTCACGACCATACCGTAGTTTTTGAAGATGACGGCAAAGTTTACATGATAAACGGTAACGGAAAACTTTTCATACAAGAAATTGCGCCTGATTTCAGCGGCGTTGTACCCGGAACTCAAAAAGTTTTGATAGAAGACGTTGGACTTCCAGCCGGTGGACACGATAGCCTAATGCTCAACGGCGAAGGCTCTCAAATGTTTAAAATTGACGGAAAATATTATCTTTTCAATATTTGTTGGCCTAAAGGCGGCATGAGAACCGTTTTATGTCATAGAGCGGACAATCTTTTTGGTCATTACGAAGGCAAAATCTTGCTTCAAGACCAAGGTGTAGCGCAAGGCGGACTTGTCAACACTCCTGACGGCAGATGGTTTGCATATCTTTTTGGAGATAGAGGCGCAGTGGGCAGAATACCGTATCTTGTACCTGTTGAATGGAAAGACGGTTGGCCTGTTTTGGGTGTTGACGGCAAAGTTCCAGAAAAACTCAACCTTCCTGAAAACAAAAGTCTTATACCGGGCATTGTTGATAACGACGATTTTTCTTCAAACAAAATAAAACTTGTTTGGCAATGGAATCACAATCCAGAAAATAGTCTTTGGTCATTACAAGAAAGAGAAGGTTTTTTAAGACTCAAAACCGACAGGATAGACACACTTTTCACTCAAAGCCGCAACATGTTGACACAAAGAACTTTTGGTCCACAATGTTCTGGTTCTATATGTCTTGACGCTTCAGCCTTAAAAGACGGCGACATTGCAGGTTTAGGACTTCTTGCAGGTCAGTTTGGATACATTGCTGTTAAAAAAGAAAATGGTAAAAACAAAGTAATTGTTGTTAACAATCAACCGGCAGAAAGCGAAAAAATTGGTTTTCAACACGAAGATGCAACCGTTGATTTTGAAGGAAATACAGTATATCTAAAAGCAGATTGCGACTTCAAGGACAGAACTGACAAAGCAAACTTCTTCTATTCTACCGATGGTAACAATTGGACAAAATTGGGTAGCACACTTCAAATGGTATATCGTCTTGACCATTTTATGGGTCAAAGATTTGCATTGTTTAATTATTCAACTTTAGAAGCGGGCGGCTATGCCGATTTTGATTGGTTTAAAATCAGCGAATAATATAAAAATATGAAACTGAGAATATTAGCAATTTTATTTTCGGTATTATCAATTTACGGGAATGCCCAAAAGTACATCAACCCAATGGACATTCCCGTTGTTTTGAGTGCCTCATTTGCGGAACTACGTCCGAACCATTTTCATGCTGGACTTGACATTTCGACAAGCGGAGTTATAGGTGTGCCTGTAAAATCGGTTGCAGACGGCTATGTTTCAAGGATAAAAGTATCACCTTTTGGCTACGGACACGGACTATATATCACTCATTATGACGGTCATACAACCGTTTACGGGCATTTGAGCGAATACGCCGAAAAGATTGACTCCGTTATAAGAAAGGAACAATACAAAATTCAAAATTTTGAAACGGATTATTACCCTGACTCCAATGCAATAAAAGTTTCAAAAGGCGAAATTATCGCCTATTCAGGCAATACAGGCAGTTCAGGGGGGCCTCATCTACATTTTGAAGTAAGAGATACAAAGAGCGATGTGGCTCTAAATCCGCTACAGTTTTTGGAAACAGTTGCCGACCATCAAAGTCCAACGGTCTATGGAATAAAAATGTATGCCCTTTCTGACACTTCAACAATTGCAAATGCGGCAAAAGACAAATATTTTTTGCTTAACGAAATTCAAAACCGAACCATTGAAGCATACGGACATATTGGTTTAGGCATAAATGCTGTAGATTTTTTTGACATCGGCGGACGACCTTGCGGAGTTGTGGAAGTATCGCTTTTTGTAAACGACAGTCTTGTTTTTTTATCAAGACTTGACAGTGTACCTTTTGACAAATCACGCTACATAAACAGTTTTATTGACTACGGCGAAGTTCAAAATTTCAACCGTTATATTCAGAAAAGTTTTATCGAAGAAAATAATCAATTGGAAATTTTCAAATATTCCAAGCCCATTGTCATAACAGAAGGAAAAAATTATCGCATAAAATACGTATTGAAAGATTTTTCTTTCAACTCCAAAACGGTGAATTTCAACATAAAAGGCAAAAAAAATCCGAACACAGAAACGCAAAAACCAATTGGAAAACACGTTTGTTGGGCTACCGATTTTATTGCTGACACGTTAGATATATTTGTTAAAATACCAGCAGGAACACTTTATCAAAACGAGTATTTGGAGTTTTCAAGACAAGACTCAACAACCTACAAACGACCAATTTATACTATTGGAAGCAAAGAAATTCCTGCTCATCAGAATTTCACGCTTACGATTCCGATTCCAAAAGATTATTTGGAACAAATCGGGAAAATATTTTCAGAAAAACAAGTTTTTATAGCACGTCAAGGCAAAAAAAATACATTAGGATATGTTGGTGGGACAATCACGGATTCTGTCATAACAGTAAATCCGAGATTTTTTGGTAATTATTTAATAGCAACCGACACAATTGCGCCAAGGGTTGTCAGCAAAAATTCAAGCACATATCTTTCTAAGAGTCAAAACATTATGATTGGCATTGCAGATAATTTCAGCGGAATTGCAAAATATAATTGCTTTATTGACAACGATTGGAAACTATTTGAATACGATTACAAAAACGCCCGACTAATTGCACAAGTAAAGAAATTAGGGCTTTCAAGCGGCGCACATGAACTACTTTGCAAGGTCGAAGATAATTGCGGAAACGAAAAAGTATTCGTATGGAAATTTCGTGTCAGGTAAAAAACTTTAAAACTTAACGAATTAGGCGTTTTAATACGCATTGTGCCGGGGGTGTGAACTCACGGTCAAATAAGTTGACAAACGCCTAATTCGTTAAACTAATTCACAGTATGTTTTAAAACCAAAATATTCTGTCCACTCGAAATCTGACCTCTCTTATCACTCCTTACACCCTTATCAATAACCGTAACATTATAGGTAATCGGAGTAGAAACTCTTTCGCGCCATTTAAAACAATGAACCTTAATCGTATAAGTTCCTTTTGCAGGCGAGTTCCAATAAATATTTTCCTGAGGTCTTGAAGTTGTTCCAAAAAGAGCATTAGCATCCAAAT
The DNA here is from genome assembly GCA_905233995.1 of uncultured Bacteroidales bacterium. GTDB lineage: Bacteria > Bacteroidota > Bacteroidia > Bacteroidales > UBA3824 > UBA3824. The sequence continues at coordinate 10,200 of CAJOGF010000059.1, forward strand.
CCAACGTTCCTGCCCCACCAGAACAAATAGCACGACGCTTTGAAAAATAAATTTCATTGCCACAAGGGTCTATTACATGCAAATCAAGGTCGGTTTTGGTATACCACTGAAGATTTACCCTCAAATCTCCACTTTGACCTTTTAAGTCAGAAGTATTGTTATCAACAACAGGCGGAGTTGGAATAGGTTTAACCTCGTTTTTAGTAAGCGGAATCGTTCTTGATGCTTGAGTACTTAAATTGGCTAAAGTCTGATTTTTCACCTTAGTAGAATTTGTCGAATACCCAGTCTTTGAGGCAATTATAGATATTTTATCGTTTTGACCAATATCACTTACTATAAACTCACCTTTATTATTAGAATATTCGGTGGCGATAAGATTGCCGTTTTTATAAATTTTGTTTGTAACACCCTCCAAAACATTATTGTTGTCGGTGTTGATAAAAACAAGCGAAGAGGTAAGAGGTCTTAAATACATTGTTCTCTTTTCTTCGTCCAAACTCATAAAATCCTTAACGGAATATCCCGTTAAAGACGTATCAGCATATCCCGATTTTGAAGCATTAAAGTTGAGTTGTTGACCAATTCTAAGCGAATCAAACTGACCAATACCAACACCGTTAGTATTTGTTTTCAACGTTTGACTCTGTCCTTGAATAACCAAAGAAACAGTTGCGCCGGCCAAAAGAGTTTTTGTTTTAAGATTCTTGACAACTACCTTAACACAACCTTTCAAAGGACGAAGTCTTAAAGTTTTTTCATGCTCGCCCATATTATTAAGGTCGAACAGAGTTGCTTCGATAGTGTCATTTTCGTACCCTTCCCTTGAAGCAATCACTTTAACCG
>CAJOGF010000060.1:0-11257 GCA_905233995.1 uncultured Bacteroidales bacterium
ACAAATATCACAAAAACTGCATTACAATATATTGCAAACGATATTTTATTATCACAATACAACAAAAAATATATATAATTATCACTTAAATTAAGAAAATATACAGAAAATATCAATAATAATTTGCATATTTAAAACGAAGCGTTAACATACGTTTGTCTAAACATAAATAAAACTCAGGAGTAAATTTTAAAGTTATTGTTGTAAAATTTTTAACGAATTAGGCGTTTGTCAACTTATTTGACCGTGGGTTCACACCCACGGCACAATGCGTATTAAAACGCCTAATTCGTTTGTTTTATAGTCTTTCCTTTAAAAATTCTGTTAATTCTTTGGCTACCTCTTGATGTTGATAAATATCTGGGTGATTGGAGCCTCCAGCGTTTTTGTTGTGTGAAAATTCAAAGTGTGTTACATTGTTTATGCCTTGAGAGGAAAGTCTGTCAACTACCTGTGGCAAAACTTTTTTTAGCCAAGAATCAAGACTGTCGTTTGCCATTGGAGAGTTGAGAAGTACAATATTTTTTGCTGACGGATTTTTCTTAAAAAGCAATTTCACAAAATCTGTGTATGCGTTGATAAAGTATTCGTCGTCTTGAATCCCATCGTTTTGACCTAAAGCACAACAAATAAGGTCTGGATTGAAAGAAAAATTGTATTGTATTGTGTCATAACGCATTAAAACTTTGTCGTAAATTTGCGGCATTGTGAAAGGAATATCGCAACAAGAATGTACAAGCCCAATGCCAGAGACAGAAGCAAGCGAATATTGAGCGTTGAGATTTCGAGCCGTTTGAGGTCCGTAGGCGTAATATGCTCTGTGCCAGTCGCCCCATTTGTAATCCTTTGACGATACAAGCGAAGAATCGCTATCGCAACCACTTGTAATTGAATTGCCAATAAATTCGATTTTAAGATTGGTTTTTGGTGTCCAATTGTAGATTTTTTTGGCTTTGATTGTTTTAATTTGAGTGTAGCCCATCATTGTTTCGCTGTTACGACACAAAACCACATTGTGAATTTGTGTATTAGGAAGAGTTTCAAAGAAGAATTTTGTGCTGTCGGTGTTGTTTCCTTTTTCGCCGATAACGATTTTGGTTATGCCTCTTTCTGCTCTGAAATTTTGCGAGATAATATCGTCAACGGCGATTTCAAAGAAACTATGGTCGTAATCGCCGGCGTTGTTGATTTGGATTTCGCAAGAGTTGCCTTCAAAAGCGAAAGTGAAATAACCTCCAGCGGAATACATTTTTACGCCTTCAGGAGAATTTTCGTAACGACCAATTGCGGTAATAAGATTGCTTTCGCCGCTAATTTCCATGTCAGGATTTTGGCATGAAAACAAAAAAACGGCAGATAAAAGTAGTGTTGAAATTTTTTTCATATCTTTTATATTTTAATTTTTAATTTTCAATTTTCAATTTTGAATTTTGAATTTTGAATTTTGAATTTTCAATTTTGAATTTTCCATTTTCCATTGATACGTTATTTTTTCGTATTTTTTGGTTTGTGAAAACGACTTAAATTGAAGAGTTTGAAAGTCGAAATCTTTGTCTGTCAAAATTTTTTTAATGCTGACACAAAGCCGGCAACGGCACCTAAAGCGTGAGATTCCCAACTAATGTGTGGTTGATTAGGGAAAATGCCCCAAACCATTGAACCGTAGAGTATTATAGTTAAAAGTGAAATTGCTGACGAGCCTTTTTTGTCGGAAATAATTCCTGCAAAAAACAAAAACGAGGCTAAAGCGTAAATAATTCCACTTGCACCGATATGGTAACTTTCTCTTGCAAAACACCAAACCAAAAGCCCCGTTGAAATATACAAAACTAAAAAAATTGTTGCATAATTTCGTCGGTGCAGTATTGTTAAAAGTGTCAACAAAACTGGTAGTGCTGACAAGTTTGATAATAGATGTTCTATGTCGGCATGAATTAGTGGTGAAAACAAAATGCCTTTGAGCCCCAAGAAATGTCTTGGAAAAATTCCTAACTGAAAAAAATTGTAATCAAAAATTTGTTGAGACAAAAAAACAATAATTATAAGTGCACAAACAAATAATGGCAGCAAAAAAAACGAGTATTTTTTTTTCATTTAAGTCCTACGATTTTTTTGATTTCTGACAGTTTGTTTAAAGCCTCAACAGGTGTAATATTGTTGATGTCAATTTTTTTTATTTCGTCGCGAATTTGCATCAAAACAGGGTCATCAAGTTGGAAGAAACTCAACTGAATACCTTCAGAAGATGTTTTTTGCTTGATTTTGGCGTTTTTTATTTCCGTTGACGAGTTTGACCTTTGACCCGTTTCGAGTTCTTTCATAATTTGGTCGGCTCTTTCCACAACGCTTTTTGGCATTCCGGCAAGTTTCGCAACGTGAATACCAAAACTATGCTGACTTCCGCCCGGCAGAAGTTTACGCATAAAAATCACTTTGCCAGACTTCTCGCTTACCGACACGTTGTAGTTTTTTATTCTTGGAAAATAATCCGCTAAGTCGTTGAGTTCGTGATAGTGTGTTGCAAAAAGTGTCTTTGCTCTTGCCGTCGGATGATTGTGAATATGTTCTACAATAGCCTGCGCAATCGAAATGCCGTCGTATGTGGAAGTTCCACGTCCAAGTTCGTCAAAAAGGACAAGACTTCTTGAAGTCATATTGTTGAGAATTTCGGCGGCTTCGTTCATTTCTACCATAAAAGTAGACTCGCCTGACGAAATATTGTCGGAGGCACCAACCCTTGTGAAAATTTTGTCAACATAGCCCGTAACCACACTTTTTGCCGGCGTAAAACTTCCCGCTTGAGCAAGCAATAGTATCAATGCCGTTTGTCTTAATAATGCTGATTTTCCAGCCATGTTAGGCCCGGTTATCATCATTATTTGTTGTGTTTTATCGTCAAGAAAAACATCGTTAGGAATGTATTCTTCGCCGATTGGCAATTGTTGTTCAATAACGGGGTGTCTGCCTTCTGTAATTTTTATTTCGTTGCTTTCGTTGACTTCGGGTTTGCAATAGTTGTAGTCAATGGCGCATTGAGCAAAACTACATAGACAATCAAGAGCGGCAACGTATTTGGCATTGTCAAGAAAAGTCTTGATATATCCTGATAAATAGGAGATTAGGTTGTTGAAAATTTCAGTTTCCAACTGCTGAATCCTATCTTGTGCGCCAAGAATTTTTGCTTCGTATTCTTGAAGTTCTTCTGTTATGTATCTTTCGGCAGAGGATAAGGTCTGTTTGCGAATCCAATTTGAAGGAACTTTGTCTTTGTGAGTGTTTCTGACCTCAAGATAATATCCAAAAACACTTGTAAATCCGATTTTTAGACTTGTAATTTGAGTCTGTTCAATCAAATCTTCTTGCATTTTTTGTAGATATTCCTTAGAATTTGACGAAATCATTCTAAGGTCATCTAATTCTGCATTTATTCCTTCTTTTATAAAACTACCTTTTGAAATTAATACTGGCGGTTCGTCAACTATTTCGTTTTCAATCTTTTGCGATACTTCCTGACACGGCGAAAGTCTTTCGTACAGGGGTTGAAAAAGATTTCTTCCGTTTTCAATTTCTTCTTTAAGATAGTTTTTGATGTTTTGAATACTATCGAGCGAAGTTTTTATTTGACGGACATCTCTTGGGTTGATTCTTAAAGTTGAAATTTTTGAAACAATTCTTTCAATATCGCCTGTTTGTTTTAGTTGTTGACGCAGGTTTTCCAAAAGAGAAAAATTGTTTTTCAACTCTTCGGTGTAATCAAGACGTTTTTTTATATCGTTGACATTTCTAAGAGGCAAGGCTATCCAATGTTTCAGAAGTCTTGCACCCTGAGGACTTACTGTTTTGTCAATAACGTCCATAAGCGTTTTGCCAGAGGGACTTATAGGTGAAAAAATTTCCAAATTACGAATCGTAAATTTATCCAACCAAACGTATTTTCCTTCGTCGATTTTGGAGATTTTCAGAATATGACCTAATTGCGTATGTTGTGTTATGTCAAGATAATGCAAAAGTGCGCCTGCTGCTGTTGAAGCGAGAGTCATTTCTTCAAGACCGAAGCCTTTGAGACTTGCGGTTGAAAACTGTCTTAATAGTCTTTCTCTTGCAGAATTTTCTTCAAAAGCCCAATCTTCAAGTGGATAGAAATAGTATTTTTCTCCGAAAAGACGCATTACTTCTTCTTTGTTGCCTCTTTCGTAAAGCACTTCTTTTGGGCTGAAAGTTGCCAAAAGTTTGTCGGCATGAGTACAATCTACTTCACCTGCAAGAAAATCTCCTGTTGAAATGTCCAAAAAGGCGATTCCCGCTTTTGAACCTTTTATGTTAAGACAAGCGGCGTAGTTGTCGGACTTGCCTTCGAGGACGTTGTCGTTTAAGGCAACGCCCGGAGTTACAAGTTCGGTGATTCCGCGTTTTACTATTTTTGTGGCGAATTTTGGGTCTTCCAACTGTTCGCAAATAGCCACTCTTTGTCCGGCTCTGACAAGTCTTGGAAGATAATTGTCAAGAGCATGATATGGAATACCTGCTAAAGGTTCGCCCGCGCGTTTTGTAAGCGTGATACCCAAAATTTCGGACGCTTTAACTGCATCGGAGCAAAAAGTTTCATAAAAGTCGCCGACCCTAAACAGTAAAATTGCATCGGGATATTTTGCTTTGATGCTATTATACTGTTTCATCAGCGGAGTCTCGCTTGTCTTCGCCATTGTTTTTTATTGCAAATTAACTTTGAAAGCCGCTTTAAAACCTTGAAATTCTTTTGTATCGGGGTCATATAATTCATAACCGAAAGTCAAGGCGTTGATTTTTTTATAGAATTTAAGTAATGTTTCGTCAAAATACCAGTTTTCTTCAAACATGATATTGCCAATGTTGTCGCGATTGAATTTCTTTTCAAGGTCTTTTACCTCGTCAATTGACATTTCTGCTTCGGAGAAATAATCGTATGCTTTGAGTCTGCCTTTGTAGACGGCTTGGAAAATTGCGTTTGCAAGTGGTCTAATGTATGTTTTGTCCAACCTTTCTTCTTCCCAATCGTCGTCTGCTTTGTGGTTTTTGACAACAACTTCGTAAATAATTGGTTCAGCAACTTTAAATACCAAACCAGAATCTAAATTGTAGTACAATTCTGTGTCTTTTATGGTTGGCGGTGTTACTTCAGTTGTTTGTTGCTGACTATTTGCATCATTTGTATTATTTGTGTTGGTACATGAGGAGGCTGCAAAAAGTCCGCATATTGATAAAAATAATAAATGTTTCTTCATTTTTTGTATATTTTTTAATTTTTAATTTTCAATTTTCAATTTTCAATTGTCACAACGTTCTTTCCACAAACACTTCAATTGCGGCAAATGCTATGGCTAAAAGTACAAATATTTTCCAAAGCGGTTTTGATGATAAATCTTCGATTTTTGAATAGTCAAAATTTGCGTTGTTATCTTCTATTGCTTGAATATTTGTAAATCCTGAATTTAATAGTTTTTCCTTTATTTGGTTTGTGGAAAAAAAGTCCAAATCGGATTCTTTTCTATCGTAATTGAAAGCGACAAATTCGTTTGTCGGTTTGTCAGAAATCATAACGGAATAAAAGCCGTCGGTGTTGACGCTACTTTCGGCAAAAAGTTTGAAATTAGAAAATTCGTCAGCGCCAGAGATTCTTGGAATAAATTCAAAATCAGATTCTTGGGCTTTGAGTGTGATTTTCATATTTTCCTTGTATTGAGGAAGATTTATTGAAATTCCGTTGTCTTCTTGTCCGATAATAGAATAGTATTCTGTTGAATTGCCTTGATTAAGCAAAACGGCGTTGTACAAAATCGGCACTATAAGTCTGTGCGTTACAAGATTTCCTGACTTTTCGTCCAAAGGCGTGTAAAACACAAAAACTTTTCCTAATTTGTAATCGTTTTGAGTTAAGATTTTTTTGTAGGAATCGCTTTCGAGAATTACTTCTTGAGTTTGATATTGATTGCCTAAAGAGTTGAAATATTTTTCAATTCTCGGTAAATCAACGTTTTCCGGCACTGATTTTATTGCATTTTTTAGTAGCGGTGATTGAGCATTGAATTTTGAAATTTTGCATTTCAAGGTGTCTTTGCTTGTAAAAGTATTGCACATCAAAAGCGAAAGCAAATAGTTGTAATCGTCGATATTTCCAGAAAACGAAGGAACAAAAATCAAATTGCCGCCCATAGAAACGTATGCCTGAAGTCTTGAACTCAAGGACTTAGAGAGGGTGCTTTTCTGATTTAATATAACTGTTTGATAATCAGAAAAACTATTAACTTCGTCGCCTTGTTTCTCGTCCAAAAGAAAATTTCCGTCTTTTAGAAATAACGCTTTAAAATATTTGCTTGAAGAGCCTTCTGTTAAAAGCAATATTTTCTTTAGCGAATCTATTTTGTAACCGAAATACAAATTATCGTCATAATTGATTGGGTTGTCGGAAATTGTGATTTTACCTTTTACAAAATTTTTTTCGGTGTTGACATATTTTAGGCTTATTTGCTTTTTTTCAAATGCGTTGATGTCAAAAGATTGAGCGCATTTGCATATCGAATTGATGTAAAGTTTTATTGGAATGTTTTTTTTCGGTTTGTCGCCATAATTTCTAACGGTTACTAAAACCTCCTCCTGAGAGCCAAAAAGCCTAATCGGAGTTAAAAATTCCAAAGTGTCAACAGCAATATTTCCGCTTTTTTTGCTGTCAATTCCAATAAGATTTATCGATAGTAAGGAATCGTTTTGTAAAGCAGAAAAATCGCAAATATTTTTCTGAAAGTCCGAAATAATAAAGACGTTTTTTTTCGTGTTAATGTCAATATCCTGAAAATAAAGATTTTGCAACGCTTTTTGTATTGTTTTTCCAATCAGCGGTGCTTTCGACGAAAGTTGAGTTTTGCTTATAAAATCGGTTACTTCGTCGGCGTTTACCAATCTGTTGTGTTCAGAGAGAAAATCGTTGTTGATAAACATAAATTTCTCCGTTTCGGGAAATGACCTTACAATTTCCAATGCCTTGTTTTTGGCATTTTCAAGGTTAAGACCCGAAATACTGCCAGATTGCATACTAAAAGAGTTGTCAAGATAAATTATCGGCGGTGCTGACTGTAAAAACGCAACATTCTTGTTCTCAAAAGTATTTTTATCGGTTAAAACGGGATTGCTAAAGGCTACAACAAGACATGCTATTATTAGCATTCTTAAAACCATCAATAATATTTGTTTTAGGGTAGACCTCTGCCGTGTGATGTTTTTTAAATTCTGTAAAAAGCCTACATCACTAAAATAAACTGTTTTGTAACGCCTGAAATTAAACAAATGTATTACAGGCGGTATCAAGACGGCAAATCCCGCCCAAAGAAAAACCGCATTAAGAAACTGCATTACTTGTCTTTAGATAAAACATTGTTGACCAAAGCCAATATTGTCTCATTTCTTGAGTTCATACAGACAACGTTGTTGAATATGCCGTCAGGATTGTTTGAAATTGCATTATAGATTCTAAAAATGCCGTCCATTGCATCTTCGATAAATTCTATAATCTGATTGTCAGAATAGAAAGTTGTAATGCCTCTGTAATGTGGAAAAACAGTTCCAACTCCACCTCTAAACGATGAATATCCTTGTTCTGGTTCGGTAATCCAATCAGTGAGTTCGTGTCTAAAGAATTTTTGGTATTGACGTCTTAATTCTGGATTTATTCCGTTTGTCCTTACCAAAACATTTGCTCCAACATGACTATATGTATGACCTTCCAACTCTTCGTTTTTGAAAAAACCTGCGTTGAATCCAAACACATATTGCATATCGTCTTTGACAAAACCTAAGCCATAAAAGAACCATTCGTCCGAGATTCTTTGATGTGTATATTTGCCAAGTTTATTTTGAAAACATTCTCTGACACTTTGAATAATTCTTCTGCGTCTTTCTTTTGTTTCTTCTGATTCAATCATAATTTCAATTTTTTTTGTTGCACAAAATAAGAAAAACAATTTTAAAACTGCAAATTTTTTGCCGTAAATTTTTCTTGTTATATTTTTTTTGCGTCGAAAAGACTTTTTACTCTTACAGCAAACAGCAAAACATCGTCTACTTGGTCTACGCCGCTTTTCCAATTCTGAAAATTTTCAGCATATTTTTCTTTTTGAACCTCAAGGCTATATTTGCCAAAATCTTGAATGGTTTTTCTCATTCTGAATTTCGTAAATTTTTCTGTTGATTTGTTGATTTGATCGGTATAACCGTCCGAAAACATATACAAAATATCATCGTCAGAACATTGCAATGTACTTTGTGAAAATGGCATTTCTCTGTGAAACCAACCAATAGGAGTGCGGTTTGCTTTAACAGTCTGAACTTCAAATGTTTCTGCTTTCAAAATTAGCAAATCAATATACGCACCAGCGTATGTAATTGTTCGTGTATCTCTGTTAGAAATTACAATACCTATGTCCATTCCGTCCATAGAAGAGGGCGTATCGCCTTTTTGATTTAGCGTTTCCCTTACTTTGATTCTTAATAGTTCCAAAACCATTTCTGGTTCGATTTGTTCGTCAATGTAACTAAAAATTTCGTTTAAGAAAGTAATGTTTAATACACTTAAAAAAGCGGCAGGCACACCGTGTCCTGTGCAATCGGCAACGGCTACAACCCTTCTATTTTCAAAATCTCTTACATAATAAAAATCACCCGATACAACATCTTTTGGCTGATAGAGTACAAAAAAATCGTTCAAAATTCTATGAACATCTACACTTCCTCGTATTATCAACCGTTGAAGCCTTGAAGCGTATGTTAACGAAGAGTTCATATTTTCGGTGTATTCTTCAAGCATTTCTTTTTGATGCTGGTCTTTGATACTTTGTTCGTTGATTGTTTGATTGCGGTTTGATAGTTTTTTCAGCAAAACTATAATACCTATAATTGTGATAAGCAAAAATCCTATAAGTATTTCCATAATCATAAGAAGATTGCTCTGTTTATCGTTTATCTCGCTTAAATCGATGATTGTTTGATTTTTTTCGTTAAGATTCAGCAATCCTTCAAGAGCGTTGATTTGCTTTATATTTTCTCTTCCTAATACTTCATCGCGCTTTTCGGTGTATAATACCATGTAATAGTGTGCAGACTTGTAATTCTCCTGACTTTCATAAATTTGAGAGTATAACAAATATCCTTTGCAAGTTAAAATTTCGTTGCCTTTGCACAACATCATTGCCGAATCCAAATATGATTCAGCCAATTGAGGATTGTTTTGTTTGTTGCTTAAAAAAGCCAAATTATAAAAGCCTTCTGCCTGAGCGTCCATACAATTAACTAATCTTGCGCATTGTATTGCGTGCTGAAACTCCACTGCCGCTTTTATCGTATCGCCGCAAATCATGTTTAGTTGTCCTGAATTGTTACGAACACGTGCCATGCCTGCGTAATCTTGACTATTTTCGCTAATTTTATACGATTTTTTATAAAGGTCTCGTGCTATTTTGTATTCTTTTTTTGCGGTTTTAACAAGTGCCAATTCGTTGTATGCTGTTGCAATGTCAGAAGTGTCGTTGAGTTGCTGACAAATATTATGGAAGTTTGTAAAATATTTTTCAGCATTGTTGAGATATTCTTCTCTGTCTTTGATGTTTGTGCCAGTAGAAATAGCAATTGTGTAGTAAGCCTTTGCTGTTAGTAAGTAGGCTTTTTGTCTTAAATTAACGGCATAGGTATTGTTGTGCGGACAAAAATTTATATATTTTATTGCAAGAAGTGCGTTTTCGAGAGTTGTGTCAATGGATGCGTTCTTTGCTTTTTCGGCAATTTGCAAGTGATAAAGAGCCGTGTCGTAATTGGGACAACATTCATCTGAAGAAGAATTTATGCCTGAAAACGACGATATTGTTATAATCAACAATAGAAATATATTAAAAAGTAAGAATTTCATACTAAAGTTTTCACTTAAAAATTACTGCAAAAATAATTCCCTTTTGTTTTAATTGACGAAAAATAATATGTAATTTTGCAACAAAATTAAAAACTGTAATAATATGAAAGGTATCATTCTTGCAGGAGGGTCGGGTACGCGTCTGTATCCTATCACAAAAGTTATTTCAAAGCAACTTTTGCCGGTTTATGACAAACCGATGATTTATTATCCGCTTTCTACATTGATGTTGTCTGGCATAAGGGACATTTTGATAATCTCAACGCCGTGGGATTTACCACTTTTTGAGCGTATGCTTGGCTCTGGAGAAGATTGGGGAGTTAATTTTTCATACGCAGAGCAACCTCGTCCTGAAGGTTTGGCTCAAGCGTTTATAATCGGTAAAGATTTTATCGGTAACGACGATGTGTGTCTTGTTTTGGGTGATAATATTTTTTACGGACACGGACTTCCTAAAATACTTCATCAAGCAAGACAAAGAGTTGAAAACGAACATATTGCAACCGTATTTGGATATTCAGTAACCGACCCCGAAAGATACGGCGTTATCGCTTTCGACAAATACGGAAAAGCAACCTCAATAGAAGAAAAACCTGAAAAGCCAAAATCAAATTACGCTGTTGTAGGTCTTTATTTCTATCCTAATGATGTTGTAAAAATAGCCTCCGAGATTAAACCTTCAAAACGCGGCGAACTCGAAATCACTACTGTCAACCAAAAATATCTTGAGCAAGAGCGTCTTGGCGTTGAACTCATGGGTCGTGGCTTCGCTTGGCTTGATACCGGCACACACGAATCTCTTAACGAGGCAGGTTCGTTTATTCAAACTATCGAAACGCGTCAAGGTTTAAAAATTTCATGTATCGAAGAAATCGCATATTCTTTGGGTTATATTTCAGCAGAAAAACTTCTTAGCCTTGCCAAAGTAATGGAGAAAAACGATTATGGAAAATATCTTATCCGTTTAGCAGAAAGTAAATTGACAATTCATAATTCATAATTCGTAAAAAAATGAATTTTATTAAAACAGAAATTGAAGGGCTTTTAATTATAGAGCCAAAAGTTATAGGCGATTCTCGTGGATATTTTTGTGAAACTTTCAAAAAAGAACTTTTTGAATCGCAAGCAGGTAAAGTAAATTTCGTTCAAGAAAACGAATCAATGTCTTCGTTTGGTGTTTTAAGAGGTTTACATCTTCAAAGACCGCCTTACACTCAAGCAAAACTTGTCAGCGTTCCGCTCGGAAAAGTAATTGACGTTGCAGTTGATGTCAGAGTGGATTCTCCGACATTTGGAAAATATGTTGCCGTAGAACTTTCTGATGAAAAT
>CAJOGF010000060.1:11270-28535 GCA_905233995.1 uncultured Bacteroidales bacterium
ATTTTGGATTCCAAGAGGTTTTCTTCACGGATTTGTAGTGTTGAGCGAAAAAGCAATTTTTCAATACAAAGTTGACAATGTCTACAATAAAGATTCAGAGCAAGGAATTATTTTTTCTGACCCGTTGATTGGCGTTGACTGGAAAATAGAAAAGGAAAAAATGCTTTTAAGCGACAAAGATTTGGTTTTACCAACTTTGAAAAAAGAAAATTTTTACACTTCAGACCAATACAATAAGAATAATTAATTAGTAAAAAATGATAAAAAATATTTGTTGTATCGGAGCAGGATATGTAGGCGGACCTACAATGACGGTCATGGCTTATAAATGTCCCGAAATAAAAATCACTGTTGTTGACATGAACGCAAAAAGAATTGCAGATTGGAACAGTGATGATTTTTCAAAAATCCCAGTTTTTGAACCCGGTCTTGCTGACCTTGTAAAAGAAGTTCGTGGCAAAAACTTGTTTTTCTCTACCGAAGTAGACAAAGCAATTGACGAGGCTGATATGATTTTTATGTCAGTCAACACTCCTACAAAAGAATACGGAAAAGGTGCTGGAATGGCAGCCGACTTAAAATATATTGAACTTTGTGCTCGTCAGATTGCTCGTGTGTCAAAAAACAACAAAATAGTTGTTGAAAAATCAACATTGCCGGTTCGTACGGCTGAGGCTATCCGTTCAATTCTTGATAATACTGGTAATCATGTAAAGTTTCAAATACTTTCAAATCCGGAATTTTTGGCAGAAGGAACGGCTATCAACGACCTTTTGAATGCTGACAGAGTGCTGATTGGCGGACTTCAGACCGAAGAAGGAAAAGCCGCAATCGAAGAACTTACTGCTATTTACGCTCATTGGATTCCAAGAGAAAGAATTATTCAGACAAATGTGTGGTCAAGTGAACTTTCCAAATTGACAGCAAATGCGTTTTTAGCACAAAGAATTTCGTCAATTAATTCACTTTCTGCACTTTGCGAAAAAACTGAGGCTGACGTTACCGAAGTAGCAAAAGCAATTGGAGCAGATTCAAGAATAGGAAATAAATTTTTGACGGCTTCGGTTGGTTTTGGTGGTTCGTGCTTTCAGAAAGACCTTTTGAACTTGGTTTATATTTGTCATTCGCTTGGTCTTGAGGAAGTTGCTGAATATTGGAATCAAGTTATCAAAATGAACAACTATCAAAAACATCGTTTTGCTGATAATATCATCACAACACTTTATAATACTGTATCAGCAAAGAAGATTGCTTTTTTGGGTTGGGCTTTCAAGAAAAATACCAACGATACAAGAGAAACTCCGGCTATGTATGTTGCTGACTATTTGTTGGAAGATTTGGCAAATATCGAGGTTTATGACCCAAAAGTTACTGAAAATCAAATGTATTCTGACATTAATCACCTCAACAGCCGCGATAATGAAGTCAACCACAAACAATTGAAAATGGTTTCAGACCCGTATCAGGCTTGTAAAGATGCTCATGCGGTTGTTATTCTTACCGAATGGGACGAATTTAAAGAGTTGGATTGGAAGAAAATTCATGACAACATGATGAAACCTGCTTTTGTTTTTGACGGAAGAAATATCCTTAAACGTCAGGATATGGAAGCCTTAGGTTTCAATTATCACGGAATTGGCAGATAATTTTAAAGCGTAATTTTTTTTAGACATGGAAAAACTTTGGAATAAAAACTATATAAAGGTAATGTTGACGAATTTTTCTATGTCGTTTTCGTTTTACCTTTTAACGCCATTGTTGCCGATTTATCTAAGCGAAAATTTTGCCGCCCCGAAAGATATTATCGGGACGGTTCTTTTTGGCTATTCGGTTACAGTTCTGTTAATTAGACCTTTCAGCGGATACATGGTGGATAGTTTTGACAGAAAGAAAATTCTTGTGGGTTGTCTTTTGTTTTATTTTATCATGTTTTCGGGATATTTGGTAGCGGCATCTTTGGCTGTTTTTGCTGTTGTCAGAACTTTGCACGGAGCACCTTTTGGAGCCGCAACAGTGGCTAATTCAACCGTAGCGATTGATGTCTTGCCATCGTCGCGACGAAACGAAGGAATAGGTTTTTATGGTCTGAGCAACAATATCGCAACTGCGATTGCTCCTACTGTCGGCATTTGGGTTTACTCTTCTATGGGAAATTTCAATATTTTATTTATCATTTCGCTTGTTGTTGCACTCTTTGGACTTTGGTCATCGTCAACAGTAAAAATCCCTGAAAAAGAAGTTGTTAGAAATAAATCTAAAATATCTTTAGACAGATTTTTCTTGTTGAGCGGTACAATTTTGGCGTTGAATATGCTTTGTTTTGGCTTTTGTTACGGCGTTTTGAGCAATTATTTAGCAATTTACGGAAAAGAAAAACTTGGACTTACTAATTCAACGGGCATTTATTTTATGCTTTTGTCGATTGGTTTGATACTGTCAAGGCTTCAGGGTGCAAAAGCATTAAGAGAGGGGAAATTGGTTCTGAACGCTTCAGAAGGCATTATTCTTTCAACAATTGGTTATTCTTTGTTTGTTATGACTGACAATATGATAGGTTATTATTTGTCAGCGGTTTTGATAGGACTTGGCAACGGACACATGTGGCCTGCGTTTCAGAATATGATGATAAATTTGGCGTATAACAATCAGAGGGGTACGGCAAACAGTACGTTGATGACTTCTTGGGATTTAGGAGTTGGCGTTGGAATACTTTTGGGAGGCGTTTTGGCTGAAAAATTCGATTATCAAGCATCGTTTTTGTCAGTTGCGATAATTCATGTTGTTGGACTTTTAGTATTTTTTGTTTTTACGAAAAAATATTTTCTAAAACATAAATTAAGATGAAAAAATTGTTTTTTACGGTTGTTTGTTTGTTTTTTTTCAGTGGTTTTTCTTTTTCGCAAACAAGGGTTAGAATTTTTGGGAAACAATTAACTCAAAAAGAGCAAAATGCAATTTTGGAATGTGAGGGAAAGAAAATTCAGCGCACAATGATAATTGACAGTGTTTCATGTAGTTGTGATGGTTTTTGGATAATGCGCGGAACAAAAGGCAACAAACCCGTAAAAGCATTTTGGAGAGAGAGTATTATGCCTCGTGCCATTGGTTTTGAACTCAAACCTGACACTTATTTTATATATCCTAATATCAAAGAAAACTCTGATTCTGCATTTGTAGAAATTTGGCTCAGAAAAAAATAACGTTTATGAAATCCACTATTGTATCTGTAAAAAAAATTGGTTGTGATGAGTTAATAACCAATAATTTATCTGATTTCACAATATTTAAGCCATATATTAACGTCTTTCCTGTGCATTTGTGTACTATCAAAAACTAAATCAACTAAAAAAATATTCTTTTTTTTATACCACAATCAAAAAAATTACGTTATATTTGCAACTGCGGTGTAATCCGCAAAAACATAGTTAAAATTAAAGTTTAATCTTAACGCCTGATTCTTGCGTTCTGAAATCTGGACAATTTCTACGGGCAAATGAATCGGTGCGGTAGGTTCACGCTGCAATCAATTGGCGTGAACCGTATCGTGCTTATTTGCCCAAGGTAGTCCAGAACCTCAGAATGATAAGCCATTGATACGGTTTGCGCTTTTTTCATGGCTTTTGATGAAAAGGTGTTGCTAAACATAGGAGAAAAATTTATGAAAAAAGTAATTCTAATGTTTGCGATGATTGCATTGACATTTAGCGTTTTTGGACAAAGTAAAAAGGATTATTTTAATGCATCTAAAGCAAAGGCAGAACAAGGAGATGCTGAATCCCAGTATGACCTCGCATGGCTTTACGCATTAGGACGTGGATGCAATGAAAACAAATATTTGGCATTTTCATGGTTTAAAAAATCATCCGAGAATGGATATGCTAGAGCATATCACTGTTTGGGATTATATTACTATCAAGGAATAGGAACTGCAATTGATTATAATAAAGCATTTTACTGGTACCGAAAAGCGGTTTGGGAAGACACTTATTACGATTTTTTTGAAACAAAACTTGCAAGGGAAGGACTTGCTGATTGTTTTAGGTATGGACGTGGTGTACCACAAAATATTGAAGTCGCAAAGTATTGGTATTATAAAGCGGAATCAAAAAAATTATACGAGTTAGATGCTTATTACAAACCGCCAAAGATTGTATTTGAAGTGTGCAATGGTAATAATGCAACAACGATTCTTAGCAGTTATGAAATTGATTCTGTTAAGATAATAAATTTTATAAAAAGAGAAAAACACCGTGGAATTAATGTGTATAAAGATGGTACCAAATTCTGTGTTGACATAAATAACATTTTTATATACAGTAGCTTAGACTTAGATAATCATAGAAATGTCATCTATGTCTTTACGCATTTATATGGTGTGATGAATAGTTCAATGTCAAGTGATAAGTTTGTTATCTCTTCATCGTTACCGAATAAAAATAATTTGGCAACGATAGATTTTAAATCTTTCACAACCTCATCAACAACCTCTTACAATCTTCGTGCGGGAATAAAGTCTGATTCTAAAATAACAAACGTGTCCGTATCCGTAAACAATGGACGGGGAATATCATCAGTTATAAGCGATGGTTACGATTTTACGCTTAACAAAAATCTTACATTGGATTATGGAAACAATACAATAACGGTTTCAGTTACAAATGGATCAGGAACAACCTCTAAAAGTTTTGATGTATATGTTTCAACCAACAATAACAATAATTACACAACATCGGGAAAACGTGTTGCCCTTGTAATTGGAAATGCAAATTATCCAACTTCGCCGCTCAGAAACCCTGTAAACGATGCAACTGACATTGCTGCCAAACTAAAAATCTTGGGATTTGATGTAACGTTACAAAATAATCTGACTCATAGCGGTTTTGAAACAGTATTAAAAAATTTCAAATACAAGGCATCTAATAGCGATATTGCTCTGTTTTATTATGCTGGACACGGTATGGAAATAGACGGTATAAATTATCTTATTCCAATAGATGCTCCAATAGACGATGAAAACCAATTGAAATATAAAAGTGTAAACGCTAACTATGCCTTAGATATGATTTCAGTGGCAACAAAGAAGATAATTATTCTTGATGCTTGTCGAAATAATCCAACGCGTGGAATAATGCACGGTGGACTTGGAGTAATGTCAGCAACAAATGCTTTTTTTGCATACTCAACAAGTCCGGGCAAAACAGCACCAGATGGAAATGGCAGAAATAGCCCTTATACCTCGGCGTTATTGTCAGCATTGGGTTATAAAAATTTGACTTTGCCGCAACTTTTCCAAAAAGTGTCGCAGATTGTAACTTCAAAAAATAATTCCCAAATTCCATGGACTTCAAGTTCGTTGGTTGATGATGTAATTCTAAACAATTAACACTATGAAAAAAATTATACTAACATTTAACCTTTTGTTGTTGAGTATTTTGTCAAATGCACAGATACACCGATTTGGAGATGTTTATGACCCTGCCGAAGTTGCGCGTACTCCTCTGCAAGCAGAACTTTTAACGCGTGATTATACTGCTTTGCCGTCTTCTTATTCGCTTAGGAAATGGTGTCCGATTCCTAAAAGTCAAGGCGATTATGGAACTTGTACAAGTTGGAGTACAGCCTATTATGCAAGGACAATCTGCGAAGCAAGAAACAATAATTGGACTGATAAACAGAAAATTACATCAGAAACTTTTTCGCCAACTTTTGTCTATACATTAATAAAAAAGTCAAATGATTACAATTGCTCTCAAGGTGCAAGTACAATGCGTGCGTTGGAAATAATTTGGCAGAAAGGCGTTCCAAAACTCAGCAATTTGCCATACGGTTGCAATAGTACGATAGCAAGTTTGCTGTATTCATACGCCGAAAAGTACAAATCCGACCGCCCGACTTTGCTTTTTGACGAAAAAGAAACAAACTATAACATTCGTATTCGTAA
Organism: uncultured Bacteroidales bacterium; assembly: GCA_905233995.1. Lineage (GTDB taxonomy): Bacteria > Bacteroidota > Bacteroidia > Bacteroidales > UBA3824 > UBA3824. The sequence goes on from CAJOGF010000060.1 coordinate 17,212, forward strand.
AGTTAAAAAGGCTTTGTCAGAGGATAACCCAGTTTTGATTTCTTTTCAATGTTATGATTCATTTGATAATATTCCATCTGACGTATGGAACGGATTAGCAGATAATTACGGTGGCGGACATTCAATCTGTGTTATCGGTTATGATGACAACAAATACGGTGGCGCATTTGAAATTATAAATAGTTGGGGCGTTGGTTGGGCTAATCAAGGTTATTGTTGGATTCGATACAATGATTTTTGCAAATTTACCAACTATGCTGCACAAATGAATGTCAAGAAAACACAACCAATTGTAAATCCTACCAAAACCAATTCGTTTTCTGGCTCTTTGAAACTTCAACTTTCTACTGGCGAAGAAATGCGAGGAACTCTTTCTAATGGAATTTACAAAATTTCAGGCGAGTATATTTCCGGCACACGTTATAGAATTTATATCTCTAACAACGAACCTGCGTATGTTTATGTAATTGGTTCTGACCTTCAAAACAATGTCAGCAAAGTTTTTCCGCCTAACGATAAGATTTCACCGGCTCTGACTTACAAGAACAACAACATCGCTATTCCTGACGAAAAATGGTTCGTTCAAATGGATAATACTATCGGAAAAGATTATATTTGCGTTTTGTATTCGGCTGAAGAGTTGGACATAAATTCCATAATCAACAAAATACGAAATAGTTACGGAAGTTTCTATGACAAAGTGTCGGCGGCTCTGAGCGAAAAAATTGTCCCAATCTCTGATGTGAGATTTTCACAAAATGCGATTAGTTTTTCTGCGCAGAGCAACAAAAAAGTGGTTGCTATTATAGCCGAAGTTGTGCATAAATAAAAGTTATAATCTTAAATTTTTTTTCACAAAAAAAATTTGTTTTTACTATAAAATAACCATACATTTGGCGGAAATAACTAAATTTTTTTCCGTATGATGGACAAACAAAAAATTTATGACAAAATTCTTGAATTGGCTAACAAGAATTTTAACGAAAATACAGTAATTACCCGTAGCGACATCGCTTGGGAATTGAAAGAATTAGGCATCGAAAACGATTCTCCTGAAGTTTCAAAATTTGTTTGGGAATGTTTTCAAAAGTCAAACAACAAAGAAATTTTCAAAAGTCTTGTTAACAACGAGAAAAATTCAACTTTAACCGATGAATATCAAATACCTGCTTTGTTAGAGACTGATAGTCAAGATGATGTATTTAAAGTTTTGACACAAAGACTAAAAGATGCAGGACTTAAAATTTCGGGGCTTGAAAATCTGACGGCAGAAAAAGCCAAAAGTGAAATTCTTCGTCAATCTTCGGCTTTGTTGGAATTTTTGTCAGGCACTCGGAGCGTTGAAAAAATTAAGAACGATGCACAACAAGTTTTTGAAAAATATTCACAATTAACTTCTTCTTATTCTGACGCAAAAAATTCTGTCAAGGAAATAACCAAAGATTTTGTAAATATTCGGGAAAATTCTGTTGATATTTTCCGCCGTTATGCTTTGGCTTTAACGGATATTTTCGGTGATAAAATTAAGGCTGCAATGCCTGAAGTCTTTGATTTTGACTCGGTTGAATTTTTAGACACTGAATCAATGCTGAAAAATGTTGAACTAAGTTTCAATAGTGTTTTCGGAAAGTGTGGCGAGTTGGCGGGTGAAATTTCAGATAATTTTTCTTCCGTTTTGAAACTTTCTGCAACTCAAGTTGGAAAGGCTCAAGACAAAAGACTTGGCGTTGCTTTGGCTGGTGTTAATTTGATTTCTCACTACATAAAAACTTCGCAAAAAGCCTCCGTCCTAAAAACTGAAGTTCAGGAACTAAAAAATTCCATTTCAAAGGATACGGCAACTATAAAAATTGACGAAGTAAGGTTAGCGGAAATCTTTAAATTGTTGAATGATAACTATATCCCCAAAGCCGAAATTTTTGCGAAAGCCGCTCCGGAGGTTTTGGACAACGAGTTAAAACAACTTATTAATGCCGTTTATTCTACTTCAGAGGCGAAAGATTTGAAACAAAAACGCGATACGATTTTAAGCGAAATGTCAGCACTTGAAAAAATTATTACGGACTCTGGTCTTAACGTTAATTATTATTCGGGACACATTTCTGAAAGTAAAGCAACGTTGGAGAGTTTGGAAGAAACTTATCAAAACGCAAAAACTTCACAACCAGAAGCACCGTCAGGGCTTACAAACGTTATTTCTTTTGGTTCAAAAAAGAAAGAATACGAAAGAAAAGTTTACGATTGGAAAAAGAATTGCGAACCTTTGATTTCAAGATATGAAGACCTTTTGGTTGATGTGAAAATTGATGGCGAAGAACTTGAAAAGCAAAAAGAAATTTTTGAGTCGTCAAAGAAGCGTTTTGCAGAATTAAAGTTTGAGGCGGACAAAATTTCAAAGCAACTTTCTCAAATTTCTTTGGCTGATGACCAAACAAAAGCGAAAATTATTTCTCGATTAGAAGATATTATAAAACTTTTGCATATTGCTAAAGAAATTTCGTCGTCGAAGTTGGAAGAAAGATTGGTTAAAAAGACTTCGGTCAAAGATTTCAAAAAGTTGGATTTGCCTGAAAATTTGACTTCAGCGGTAAATGATTTTAAAGAACAAATTCGTCAAAATCTTAATTTCAGTGCTCAAGATGCCGAAAAAATTGCGGGTAAAGGCGTTAATAAAGAGAATATTGACAAGATTACAAGTCAAGGTAACGAAATACTTCAGAGAAGTTTTGATATTTGCAATCGTATGGCATCGCTTGAGGCAATGAAAATAAATTATGCACTTTCTAACGAATATTATCAAAACGAATTTGAAAAGATAAAAGCCCAATTCACCGAAAGCATAAAGAACATTGACGACAAGAATGCTTTCCTTTTGTCAATAGCGCAAAAGGTCAACACTTCAGAAAACAAAGAGGAACTCAAAAAGAGTTTGTTTTTGCTTTTGGATTCTGACTATCAGAAGTTTACGCCAGAAGATTGGGATTTGTTTTTGTCAGGCAAAAAAAATATTGAAATCTAAACACAATGAGTAGAAGACGAGAAGAAGCAAAAGTTGATTTAGGACTTACTAATTTTGAGACAGAAAAAAAGATTGACGATGCGGTTTCAAGAGAAGAATTGCGTCGTCAGAAAAAGGAACGTGCCAAGCAGATTCTTGAAAAAGAGCCGTCATATAGGTTGATTAAAGGAATTTCTAAATTGTTTGACAAGTATTTCGTGGACGGCGTTTTGGGGTTTATTTTTCCTGAAATTGGAGATATTCTTTCGGGTGCTTTGGCGTTGCCTTTTTTGTATGTCAGTTTGGTGAAAATAAAATCTATTCCGCTTACTTTGGCAGTCCTTTATAATACTCTTCTTGACTGTCTTATAGGACTTATTCCGTGGGTTGGTGATTTGATGGATTTTTTTCATCGTTCGTATGCAAAAAATTATGCTTTGATTGTTGGCTATGTTGAAGACGATGAGGCTATAATAAAAAAGGTTAATCGTGAGGCTGTGAAGTCAGCAATTGGAATAATTGTTTTTGCGGTTGCGTGCTTTTTCTTGTTCAGAGCGGTTTATATTGCGATTTCAACGTTTTACGGCGTTTTGGGTTGTAAATAAAAATTTGTTTGTATGAAAAAGATTTTCTTATTGTTAGTATTTGTTTTGGCTGTTTTTAGTCTTGTTGAAGCGCAAGAAACAGAATATAAAGTTTATTGTGAACTTCATTTGATAAGAGGGTTTAAAGGTTGTGAGGCATCGGTGGATTTAGGCAATAAATATTCCGACGTTATGGGTCGTTATGATTATATTGGTGATGATAATGGAGATAAAAAAAACTTTTATTCGCCTATTGACATTTTAAATTATATGAGCAAATGTGGTTGGGATATTGAATATAAAGTTACCAATGCTGATTCTTTAAGTCGTGGTTCGTATCTTTTGTCGAAGTTCGTCAACAGTGAAAATGAAATAACTGAAGGTATGAATTTTTATCAACGAAAAGGCAGAAACAAAAATGGTTGGCGTTGATGATTGTTGTTTGGTGTGAGCCGAATCATCTGTGCAATTTGTTTTTCACAATATTTCCATCTTGAATCCAAATCCTTCTGCAAATCTTTTGGTCTTGATGATGCACTCTATCGAATCGGTCTGGGGATTTTTGAGCTTGTAAACTCGGTCTATGGTGTCCCTGCCATACCATTGGTCATAATCTTTGATGTCTAAAAATTTTTGCCAAACTTGCACATCGAATTTATCGTATGGAAACGAGATTTTGAAATCATTGCCAATAGTTTCCCTTGTAAAATCTGTTGGCGTTCTTGGATAGCTACCATCGTGTGGTTCTGCAAAAGTGGAGAATGTATCGAAATACGTTGGGTCACTCGTAATGTATGACGCATCATAGTAATCCCTATCTTCAAACCAAAAAGAATCGAATTCCCTATCGTAATCAGTTATGTGCTTGTGCAGTTCCACAGTACTATCTAATACGGTTTTCTTTATTGTAGTGTCCTGAAAAAACTTTAATATCTTTTTCAGGTTGTGTTTTTCTATATCTATGGCTTTGCGGTAGCAATAGAGGTGGTAATAGCCTTGCAGAGTATCGTCTTTGGCTCCTATGTAGGTTTCCACGTATGGCACAATCTCTACTTCTCCGTGATACAGTCGGAAACCGTCGAATTTATAGTAAAGCATTATGCCTCCTTTGATAAGGAGACATAATGCAATGAAACCAAGTACAAGTTTCATACAGCCTGCCATACACGACATCGCTTCTTTCTTGCGTTTGTTCCATTGTACTTGTTTGTATCTGCGTTTGTCCATCATAGTTTGGTTACATCAATTATATCTGAATGATTGTAGATTATCTTGGTAACGAATGGATGACAACCAAAACATATCCTCACAATATTTCCATCTTGAATCCGATTTTATTGTCTGGAAATCTTTTGGTCTTGATGATGCACTCTATCGAATCGGTCTGAGGGTTCATCAACTTATAAACTCGGTCGGGAGTTTTTAGGGTGCTTTCACGGTCAACGATGTCGATGAATTTCTGCCATGTGTACACGGAATGATATTGTCATCAGCGTGTCGTCCAAGTGCTTGGTGTAGTTCGGAAGAATATCATCAGATTCGTATGCCCAAGTTAGAAAAGTACTGAAATATTCAGGATTGTTTTCCATATATCTGACGTAATATTCATCACAATCATAATCAAAGTTTAAAACATTATCATCCAAATTGTAGTCCATCTTGTGTTTATGTAGAATGATTTTATCATCACGTTTGTATTTCCACGTGCTTGAATCCTGATAAAAATTTAGTATTTTTTTTAAATTGTGCTTTTCTGTGTCTATTGCCTCTCGGTAGCATCGGGCATAATAATACCCACAGAAAGTCTGACCGTCGTCCGTATATCGTTCAATTTCTATCTCGCCATGATACATTCTGAATCCGTCAAACTTCTTGTACAAAATGTTTACGATTATTATTAACACACAGAGTGCCACAAACGATAAAAATACCGTTTGGCAGCCCCATAGCCATGGGGAACGCTCTTTGAGTGGGGGGCGAGGTGTTTTTGTCATGGTTTATTGTTTTCTCCTCGGCTTTGGAAAACTTCTTTGTGTAGGTTCGTAATATTTCAAACCGTAGTCGCCGGTAAAAATTTCCACTTCAAAACCTTTGTCCGCATAGTATTTTGCAACTTCAACGATTGAAGCATCGCCTATTGACTGACCTTTCCCGACAAGAGCGTTTTTACTCCAATTTTGTGCGAGTTCTTTCAATTTTTCCGGTTTCCAAAGTGTGCTTTGTTCCGAAAATGCTGCCCATGGACTTTTTTCATCTGCGGCATCGGTCAGAATATTTGCAAATTCAATGACCGACGTTTTTTTTGTCGCCCCTTTTTATATGCGTAATATGATTTCCTGTTTCAATGATTGAGGCTATCGGCAAAACAAACGTAGTCCTTCCCCTTTTTTCCTCGGCTGCGATTTTTGAATTTACATCGTCAAAAGTTATCGGAGAGTCTTTTGTTCCGCAGGTTTCCATGCCCGGAACTTTGAGCCATACGCACAAAATGCTCGTATCTATTATCAAAACTTTTTTGCTCATAGTTTGTCTTCCGTCATTAAGTCGCCGATGCTTGACGATGCCATCAGTTTGGCGAGATTGTCTTTTTCTTCCAAAAGTTCAATGACGCTGTTGCCTTCTTCGTCGCGTTTTACGTAGTTTATAAACGGTATCATTTCACCGCCTAACTCGTTGATTAACGTAGGATTATGCGTAGTGCAAAGAACATCAACACTGCGTTTTATGGAGATTTCCTTTAATACTTTCACCAATTCTTTCGCGCGTGAAGGGTGAAGTCCGTTGTCAATTTCTTCGATTACCAAAAGGCTGTGTGGTTTTGCGGTAAGCAATGCCAAAACGATGGCGGCAAAACGCAAAGTGCCGTCGCTCATTCCGCGAGCGTCAATGGCTTTGTCGGGATTCCATTCTTCAAAACAGTAAAGCATTGCATCACTGTTGTTTAATCCGACTGTAACCGCCTGAATTTTTTTAATGTCCTTTTCGGGGAGCGGGCTGACGTATTTTGTAAGTTCGGCTTCAAGTTTTTCTTTTTCCTCCGGATTCAACGCCGCTATCGCGCCCGCAATGTTGCTGCCGTCGAGTTTCAATTCGCTTGAAACAGGGGAGTAGCCGCGCATTTTTTCGGGGATGGGGTTGAAGACGAAAAGGTTTTGAATGTTTTTGGAAACAATTTCCCGATAATCATTTGACACCGCACATTCAATTTCGTTTTCTGTTTTGGAGATAATTATTTTTGCAATGTATTCTTTTCCATTCTCATTTACAAAGACTTCCAAACAACATTCTGTTTCACCTCGTCTGATAATCCAATCTTTGCCGCCACGAATGTCGTTGACTGCATCTGCAAAAGAATACGACGGTGTAAAAAGTTTCTTCAAGAAGTCAAACGCATCAAGTATATTGGATTTACCGCTTGCATTAACCCCGATTAAAACTGTCAGAGGGTCGATGTAAAGCGTTGAATCCTTGAAACTTTTCCAATTTTTAAGCCTGAGTTTGGTAATCATTGTTTGTGATGTTTTATTTCACAAAGGTATGAATTTTATGACAATATTTGTCTAAAAAAATGTTAAAAGCCTTTACGCAAACTCATACTGCAAAATTGAAACGTTCAGTGCGTTTTCCAAGTCGCAAATTTCGTCAAGGGAAAAAATCTTGACTTTATATTTTTTATGCATCATAACTTATTTAAAAAAAATGTGTAGTATTGAATTTTACAATGTTAGAAATCAAGTTTGCCTTAAATGCCTGCTGTAGCTTAGGTTGATTCACTACAAATATGCATTTTGACCTTTTGTCTCCCAATTTTTTTCTACGTAAGTAATTTTTTTTCAAAATTGCTATTTATTTTTGAAAAACTTCTTATCTTTGTGCATTCAATTAAAACTAAATCGTTAGCATGATGGCAAGTTCAAAAGACTATATAGCAAAAATCGGGACAAAAAATCGTGAAGAGTTGATAGCTCTTTGGAATACACGTGATAGTACCACGATAAAGAACGATTGGGATCAAGGTAAATTATTAGAATACACGCTTCTGAGAGCTTTTGAGTTGGAAGGTGCTAATATACGTTGGCCTTACGACGTAAGAATTAATAAGACTCTAATGGAGCAGATTGACGGTTCAATACAGTTTGAACACTTTTATGTACTTGTAGAATGTAAAGATAAACAATATGCCGTTAATATTGAACCTTTTGCTAAAATGAGAAATCAATTGATGAGAAGACCATCGGCAGTGATTGGTTGTATTTTCTCTACAAGTGGATTCTCGGAACCGGCATTGGTTCTGTCTCAATTTTCGGCTCCTCAGACCATACTCTTATGGAATGGAGATGAATTTGAGTATTGTCTTGAAAATGGATGCTTTATTGACGGCTTAAAGAAAAAGTTTAAGAAGGCAACTGAAGAGTTTGTTTTCAATTACAATATAGTACCCGATAACCAGGTGGCGGCTTTGTCCAAGGATTAAAATGGATGGTACTGTATGCCCGTAGATAATTAATTAGGTATTTTTTGTTTAAAGACATATGAGATGGCAACAATAAATAAAACGAAAAGCGCAGAACGCAAAATAAGAAAAAAAATCTGTTTTATCATTGAAGGCAAAACAGATGAGGTGATTCTCTCGCACATATTCAAAAGTATGTTCCCTGAAACTGACTACAATATAGTCTTTTCTGTTGGCAACGGATATTCTTCGTTGATTTCTAAGGTGCGTCCTATCATTGATAGTGTTCCTGAGGAAACAAAAATCCTTGTTGTATATGATTCTGACACTACAAATCCGCGTGTAGCCGAAGAAAAAATAGATTTGACAAAATACCTAATTAACTTCACAATGTATCCAGAAGGTCGTTTGGGTGTTTTTTCATTCGACCCAAATATTGAGATAATTTTTCCTGATAAAAATTTGGTTAGACACAAAGGTGATTTCAATTATTTGGTGAAGGCAGTTGAATCAAATTACAATAGCATTAAAGACCAAAAAACTATCAAGCAAATGGCTCAGTTTATTCAGGCATAGACTTGGTGAGCAAAATCAAAAAAAGGTAAGTGGTTGTTTCCGTTTCGGAAATAACCACTTCTGCAAATAAATGAATGATGCTTTGGAATTATGTTGCTCAAAAAGTTGCTTTTTTGATAATTGACACTATTTTGAAGTATTCGGACAGGTTATTTTAATTTCATACATTGCTTTTGATGAAGGGCAAACTATGCGGTCTCAACTTCTCCTATGCTATTAAGTAGTGCTTTATATTGTTCTGAGTCATTATTTTTAATTGCATCAACTATTAGTTTGGCAACTTGTTGCATTTCAGGGACATCTACTGTGGAGAATCCACGAGATACATTTTCTTTTAAATGTGAATATTCATTATTAATTCTTTCTGAAAAAATAACGGGGATTTTACCTTCACCAAAGAATTTTTCCATTTTCAGTCTTTCTTCAGTTTCATCTGGATATTTGTAAAAAAGATATATTTCAAGAAATTTTCTAGCATTATTTCCAAAGTTATAAAATGAATGGAATGTTGAATTGCCAACAATACTTGTTTTGGAACAAGTATATATTTCTCGAAATAAGTAGTTGAACTCAGTGATATGATTCCTCAAGTAGAGTGGCATTATTGAGATGCTTGATTCCTCAAAAGAACGATTTATGCAGAAATATTGTTTAGGTTTATTCCTATCGCTATTAATAAATTTACCGTTCATTCTTTTCAAATAACCTAAAAAGTCTAAATTATGAGTTGATACAAAAAGTTGGCTGAATGAATCTGTATCAGCAATTTTCGTGGCAATTAGTGAATACACAAAAAAAACGTGATTATTATCCAAACTTGATATTGGATCATCAATCCATATAATTGGTTTTTTGTCGTGAGTAGAAATGTCTTCTAACTTGGCCATAAAATAGCAAAATGCAATTAAACTACATTCTCCCTCACTGAGATTATAGGCAGGTTGACCATTACGTAAAACTTCAAATTTGAAACTATTTCCTGTCGTAGTCGTTTCCGCTTTTGCTTGAAGTGTTAGATAATTATGTCCAAAATATTCTTTAAGGTATTCTCCAACCTTGATAGCCCCTTTCTCTTCATCGTTCATTAAAGAAAGTTTGGAGTTTATTTCATTGAGTTTTGTTTTTATGTTTACTTCACAAGTATTTGCTTCTGTTTCTTTTGTGGCACGTATTGTTTTTAATTCATTGATTTTCTCTTTCTCGCTAAAATAGTTGATTTCTTGAATATATCGAAAAACCTCGTCTAAACGCAATTGTGTTCGTGCTTTAATTTGCTCGCTCGCCAATTCGGTTGAGTAATTATTTGATTCTTGTTCAACTTTATGATATCTTTCGTAAATGCTTGATAACTCAATGGAAAAATCAAACACATCCTCATATTTTTGAGGAATGAACAAATTATTCTTTCTAACTGTTAACTGAGTTATTAACTTATTTATACTATCAAGTGCTTTATTTTTTATAGCATCATAATCATTCTCGATTTGGCATAATTCACTTGCAAATTTTGAATAAAACTGGTCTTTGCTGATACCTAAACCTATAGAAAGTTTTTGTGCATAGTCATTTAGCTTTTTTAGAACATCGTCAATATTTTTTTCCAATTTTTCAGACTCTTCATCAAAATGTTTATCTAACTCAACCCATCGCTCATTAGAAATGGGATTTCCACAAAAAGCGCATACTTCTCGCTTCCTATTTTTGTGATTAATTCTACCTTCTTTTACCCAGCGATTTAATTCAGCATCAAGAACTAATTCGTTAATCTTTTGAGAATCTCCAACCTTTTGTTCTACAAGTTCTTTAACTTTAACTGAAATTGCTGGAATGTCAATCTTGATTTCTGAGATACAGCTAATTGTATCTTTTGTTTTTTCATTTAATAATGCTTGTAATTCTACTCTTTTAGTATCATTAATGGGGGTATACTCCGAACTAACCGTTAGAATATCACTTTCTAACTTGGGTTTATTGTAGTTTTGGTCTCCAAATAGTTCAGGCTTGTATTTGATTGCTATTTCTCTGTTATTTGTAGCCTTATCGGATAATTTCTTGTCTAATAAACTTTGTGCGCTTTTATAATTGAGATCAGCCGCTTTAAAACTATCCCTTTTTTCTTTTAAATCTTTATATAATCCGCTTTCATTGCCTTCTTCATTAGAACCTAATTCTGTATTTAATGCATCGATTTCACTTTGCAGTCTTGCATTATCTTCTCCTAAAACAGCAAACGATTTTATTTCGCCATCTTTATTAGTATCCCTAAGAAATGCTAAATTGTCTCTAACAAAATCTTCATTAAATACCCTTATATCATAAGTACTACTGTTTAATTGCGTTTGGTTAATAGATGTTCCATCATCAAACATAATTTCAAATTCAGGATTATCATATTTGTCAGAAATATTATGCGTTTCTAACGCACGAATAATTCGGGAGAGTGATGTTTTTCCTGAATAATTTCTTCCATATATTATGTTGATTTCTTTAAAATCCTCGACGCTTCCGTCTTTCTTTTTAACGGAGTTATCCCATACGAAATCTCTGAATACGGCAAGATTTTTTATTCTTGATATTTTTTTTATTTTCGTCATAGTTACATTATTTTAAAAAAGAGACTGTCCAAAAAGTCCACAAACCACCTTTTGACAGTCTCTTTCTTTTTTCAAATTATTCAACAACCTTCTTCAATATTTTAGCCTTTCGTTTTACT